>NZ_JBFULE010001819.1:0-500 GCF_056400485.1 Roseateles sp. P5_B10 | reverse complement strand
GATCAGGCCTTCACGCCGCTCGACAAGAGCGCTTGTCCGCTTTTGAAGAAGACCTAATTTAGAAGCCCGTCGTCCAAATCATTGAGAGGAAGTCATGAAAAACAAGATTTCGACCGCACTTCTCGGCACGGCGCTTTCGCTGGCCATGGCGGGCATCGCCATGGCGCAGGACAAGACCGTCAAGATCGGCTCGCTGAGCGATCAGTCCGGCCTTTACGCCGATCTCGGCGGGCCGGGCTCGACGCTCGCTGCCCAGATGGCGGCCGAGGATTCCGGTCTGATGGCCAAGGGCTGGAAGATCGACRTCRTSWYCGGCGATCACCAGAACAAGSCSGAYRTCGGCTCCRMCATCGCGCGSMARTGGYTCGAYGTCGAMAAGGTCGACRCCATCGTCGACGTGCCRAATTCCGGTGTCGCGCTGGCGGTGAACAACATCGTCAAGGAGAAGAACGGCGTCTACATCAATTCGGGCGCCGCGACGTCGGATCTCACCAATGCGC
>NZ_JBFULE010001818.1:0-500 GCF_056400485.1 Roseateles sp. P5_B10 | reverse complement strand
GCAGTACGAGCGCGAACGGGCCAACTGCATGACCGGCCAGACCAACCAGCCGCGTGACGTCTGCCTGCGCGAGGCCGGCGCGGCCTATGCCCAGGCGCGCCAGGGCAAGCTGATCTCGCCAGGCGACCGTCCTGAGCAGTGGGCGGCGAATGCGCTCAAACGCTGCCAGGCTCAGCCCACCATGGAAGATCGCGAGATGTGCGAACGCCGCGTGCGCGAAGGCCAGGTTGTGGGCAGCGTGGAGGCCGGCGGCCAGATGACGACGCTGACCGTGCGGACCGTCGAAACCCCAAAAAATCCGGGTTGATCGCCGGGTTGATCGGAACGCAATGAAGACTGGGGGAGGGTGACGAGCCTTACCCCCGGCACTGGTTGCAACGCTTAGGGCTGCTTGGTTCCCCACCTGACCCGGTTGGGCGCGCTTCCATGCGGGGAGGCCCGTCGAGCGAGATTCTAACCGGGGAGAAATTGCCGGTTGATCGAAAGGTCCATCGCGAGGG
>NZ_JBFULE010001817.1:0-500 GCF_056400485.1 Roseateles sp. P5_B10 | reverse complement strand
GTTAAATATTTTCAGATCACCCTCGACGGCTATGAGGAGTCACACGACTCCAGCCGTCGACACGCCGCAGGGCTACCGACTTTCTGGCGAATCATGGAGAGCCTCTCTATTATTAAAGATTCGCCCTATGACACTAGCGTTAATCTGCGCCTGCATATCAAACCCGACAATAGGGACGGCCTGCTGAAACTTGCCGAGTTGCTAAGAAGAGATTATCTTCCGGACCGCCGATTTTACACCTCACTAAAAGAAGTCGGAGATTGGGGTGGCCCTAATCAGGGAAAAATTGAATCCGTAAGCGCCGCTGATGCCGTCATTCGACGGAGCGAACTGATGGAGGCGCTAGGGCTCTCGGTTAAAGGCCCTGACACTCGGGCTGTTCAATCGCCGGACGGTAGTCCCTATATCTGCTATGCAAGTCGCCCAAACTCGTTGTTGATTCGGCCTGATGGCAGGGTCGGCAAATGCACCGTAGCACTTGACGATCCGATCAATGAGGT
>NZ_JBFULE010001816.1:0-500 GCF_056400485.1 Roseateles sp. P5_B10 | reverse complement strand
ACCCCGTAGCGGTTTGCGCTTCATGGTGGTTCTCACAATGTAGGGACGACCTAGCGCCAGCACCAGTCCGGGTTCACCCTTCCTCGATGCACAGACTGCGCCGTTGCGCTTTTGTTGCGCAGTCTCGTTATGGCGCACTCTTGGGAGTGCCATTKTTGCGTGCTGTTCCAGGCAGACGGCTTGATGCACGGTGTGATCATGGCCTCCATCGTGCTCGATCAAGGCCGTCAGGCGTGAGCGATGTTTCGAGAAGCGCCCTGCAGATTGGAAGTTCCTTCTCAGTCCCATTAAGAACGTACCCCGGCAAGCGGGGCCGCTTATGTCAAACATTGAGTGACCGTTTCGAGGCATGCCAAAATCAAGTGATTGGCCGGTAACTCAGGGTCGCTTGCGTGATTGCGCTGACCCCGTGCGAGTACCCGCTTTGGGCACATTCCTGACCATCATCATCGGGTCGGCGGCAGCTTCGTGCCCGTTGCCGTCGTCCACGTCGCGAATCC
>NZ_JBFULE010001815.1:0-500 GCF_056400485.1 Roseateles sp. P5_B10 | reverse complement strand
CCGCCGAACGCTGCGGCACCCGCCGCTGCCCCGCCCACGAGCACTGCTGCACCTGTCGTGGTCGCGCCCGGTGGTGGCAACATCAAGGTCGTGCAGCCGCCCGCACCAACGGTGACGGCGCCGATCCCTCAGGCGCCGCCGCCAGCAGCAGCGCTGACGCCGATCGCACCGGGCGCTGCCCCCCAGGGCCCGCGCAACATGGGCGATTTCCGCGGCCAGCGCAGCGAGCGCCAGGAAGGTGGTCGCACGATCATCACCGAACCTGGGCGCATCATCGTGCAGGATCCGAGCGGTCAGTCGTTCATCCGCCACAACGAAGTCGATCGCTTCCGCTACGGCGCGCGTGACATCCGTACGGATCGGGTCGGCGGTGAGGACCGGACCATCGTGATCCGTCCCGACGGTTCGCAGATCATCACGGTGGTTGGCCGCGACGGTCAGCTGCTGCGACGTATCCGCAGGGATCGGGAGGGACGCGAGATCATCATCATCGATAACTC
>NZ_JBFULE010001814.1:0-501 GCF_056400485.1 Roseateles sp. P5_B10 | reverse complement strand
TCGCATCAGAGACAATACGCACCGTGTTCTGGACGTAAAGCACCCTCGCCTGCTGCGGGATGTCGCCGGCCGGGAAGTGCTGCCCCAGAAAGCTCTCGAGATCGCCGCGGCGCGCCTCGCTGATCACGCGGCCGGAGCCATCGTGAGCGAATTGATAGACCATCACCCGGTCGTAGCCGAGTGCGCCACGCAGCAGCCGCGCCGCATTGTCGAACAGCACGTCGAGATCGTTGCATTGGCCGATACGACCGATCAGCAAGCGTGACAGCTCCAGAGGTGGTGTCGCATCGCTGGCATCAGCTGGCTCGAATTCGATGATATTGACGCCCTTGTGCCGATGCACAGCGACGTTGAACGTAGTCTGCGAATGCGCGACATTGAAATCGATCAGCAATCCCGGGCGCTGCTGGTTGCCCCATTTGGCGATGGCATTGCGAATGTCGTGGGCCGGCCCCTCACCAATCAGAGCGTCCAGCTTGCGGCCGTTGATGTCTCCGGCAC
>NZ_JBFULE010001813.1:0-501 GCF_056400485.1 Roseateles sp. P5_B10 | reverse complement strand
GCGCATAGGCGCCTTCGATGGCGCGCAGGGCTTCGATGTAACGGTCGATGAAACGGTTGCGCTTGGAATGCGCGACGAGGTGCAGGATGACCTCGGTGTCGGTGGTCGACTGCATCATCGCGCCGTTTTTCACGAGCTCGCGGCGCAGAGTGAGACCGTTGGTGAGGTTGCCGTTATGGGCGACCGCAAAACCACCGGCATTGAGTTCGGCGAACAGCGGCTGGACGTTACGGAGAATGGTTTCGCCCGTGGTGGAGTAGCGGGTGTGGCCGACGGCAGCGGTGCCGGGCAGGCGTTCGATCACTTCGCGGCGGGAGAAGGTGTCGCCGACGAGGCCGAGGCGGCGTTCGGAGTGGAAGCGCTTGCCGTCGAAGGCGACGATGCCGGCGGCTTCCTGTCCGCGATGCTGGAGGGCGTGGAGGCCGAGCGCGGTAATCGCCGCCGCATCGGGATGTCCGTAAATACCGAACACGCCGCATTTTTCGCGAAGCATGTCGCCGT
>NZ_JBFULE010001812.1:0-502 GCF_056400485.1 Roseateles sp. P5_B10 | reverse complement strand
AGCGAACTGATCCTCGGACCCAATCCGGTTCGCGTGAACGCGCTGCAGTCGCAGCTCGGTTTGAATTATGGCATCGAGAATTTCTGGGTGTCCTGCATCGTGCAATTCGGCCTGGTCCACACCATCCTGATCACGCTCGGCCTGACCTGCTTCTTCATCGAACTACTGCGCCGGTCGGACCGCTCAGCCTTCGCCATCTTGCTGCTGATCCTGATGATTGCGGCAAGTTCGGTGAGCTTCTCGTCGAAGAACATCCAGCTCGCGCAGCTCGTTCTACTTATCGCGCTGCTGTTGCCGCGCGAACGCGCGCCGGCCGTGGCGACACCCCGCCATGTCCATCAGCGACCGCCGATGGCGGCCCCGCATGTCCGCGCCGTCCCCCGGGATCAGGAGTTTGCATGACCATCTATGTCGATCATACCCATCTCGGACGCCATGTGACCGGGCTCGAACGGATCACACTGGAGCTGTTCTCGGAACAGGCGCTGGCGCCGCTCGATGT
>NZ_JBFULE010001811.1:0-503 GCF_056400485.1 Roseateles sp. P5_B10 | reverse complement strand
TCTGATTGCAGGCCTTGCTTGGGGCGGCGGCATCGTCGCCGTGGCGTTGGGCATGACCTGGGCGCGCAAGCTGGGCTATGCGGACGGCGAAAACGTCACCCGGGTGGTCATCGCCATGAACGGGCTCATGATTGCCTGGTATGGCAACCGCATGCCCAAGCGCTTCTTCCCGAGCGAACTGGCCCGCAAGGTCAACCGGCTTGGGGGCTGGTCCATCACGATCAGCGGGCTTGTCTATGTGGCGCTGTGGGCCTTCGCTCCGATCCCCGTGGCAGTCGCCGCGGGTTCCGCCTCAGTCCTGGCGGGGGTGGCTGTGCCGCTGGTCTATTGCCTGTCGCAGCGGGACAAGTTCAAGAGCGCGACGTGAGCGGGGTGATCTGCCTGCAAGCGCACTCGAACCCACGCCTCAGCCCACCGTCCGATGGCTCACCTCCACCAGGATCCCGCCGGGCGCGTGGCAATAGAACATCAGGCTGCCGCGCATCACGCGCGGAGGCTGCGCG
>NZ_JBFULE010001810.1:0-503 GCF_056400485.1 Roseateles sp. P5_B10 | reverse complement strand
CGCATAGACGCCGGAGATCGCCAGACGATAAGGCTCACCGGCACGATGCGGCGATGGATCGGGCGAGCGCTCGGCTAATGCGCGCAGTTCATCGGAGACATCGGCGAGATGTGCCGCCATTGAAAGTTCCGCGCCCAGCGCGTGAAGCTCGTCGAGATAGAAGCTGAAGGCGCGCCTGCTCTGCAGCAKGATAGTGCCGCGCATGACATCCGCGGTGACGAAGGGATTGCCGTCGCGGTCGCCGCCGATCCAGCTGCCCATGCGCAAGAACGAGCCGAGCTCGGCCCCGCCGCCCTGCGCGCTCAGGCTGTCTTCCAGCGTGCAATGCAGCCGCGGCACCTCGCGCAAGAACGTGTAGTCGTAGAACGACAACCCGTTGGTGACCTCGTCGAGCACAGTCAGCTTGCTCCGGCGCAGCAGATTGGTCTGCCACAGCGTCACCACCGCGCGGCGCAACTGCTCCTCGGAGGCTTCGATCTCTTCCGCGGTAAGCTGCATGCGCT
>NZ_JBFULE010001809.1:0-503 GCF_056400485.1 Roseateles sp. P5_B10 | reverse complement strand
GCGCGAGACCGGTGCCGGTGTGCAGATCAGCCCGAACGGAACGCGGGTGCTCGCATCCCTCGGCGTGCTCGATGCGCTACGAGATCTGGCAGTCGAGCCGACGGCCAAGACGATCCGTTTGTGGAATAGCGGTGAGACGTGGTCGCTCTTCGATCTCGGCGCCATGTCGGTCGCCGAATATGGTTTTCCCTATCTGATGGTCCATCGCGGCGACCTGCACACGACGCTGGCAAACGCCGTGAAGCAACTCGATCCGGACGCGATCCGTCAGGGCGCCGGCGTTGTCGAGGTCGAGAACCACACCGATGGCGTGACGGTGTCGTTGTCGAGTGGCGAACGCGTCAGCGGCGATATCCTGATCGGAGCCGACGGCATCCATTCAGGCGTACGGTCGGCCGTATTCGGAGCCGGACCGGCGCATTTCACCGGCTGCATGGCATGGCGCGGAGTCATTCCATCATCGCGCCTGCCGTCGCACATCCGACGCGATATCGGGACGAACT
>NZ_JBFULE010001808.1:0-503 GCF_056400485.1 Roseateles sp. P5_B10 | reverse complement strand
GGACTTCAGCGATCCCGATCTTGCCAATGCGGAGGCGGGCAAACGCGGGCAGAAGAAGGTCTCGCGCCAGCTCTGGCACCTTGGGCCGAAGATCATGGAGGTCGATGGCTTCGTGCGGGAACAGCGCGATCTCGATATCCGCGAAGCCCATCCCGAACTTGTCTTTCTCCGTCTGAACAAAAATGCGCCGCTACCGTCCAAACATACGGAGCAGGGGCTCGCGCTGCGCCGTCATCTGTTGCTTGCGAATGGCTTCAGCGATCTCGACGACTGGCTCACTGCCAGGCGCGCGCGGACCGGCGCAAAGCCGGATGATGTGCTCGATGCCTGCGCGGTGGCGCTGGCGGCGCGCGATTGCATGGGCTGTCTGCCGGAAGGCAATGCACCGCGCGATGTGCTGGGCGTGCCGCAGCAAATCTGGTTCTAGCTCAACTGCAATTCGTCACCTGGCTCGAGCATAGCCGTCGCCACCAGCCGCGGACGCCATCGTGGCTTTCCACCAG
>NZ_JBFULE010001807.1:0-503 GCF_056400485.1 Roseateles sp. P5_B10 | reverse complement strand
GATCGGGTCGGCGCCATAGAGCCTGTTGACGTCAGTGAGTGACGTATTGCGGTAGTCGATGCCGAACAGGGTGGTGTGGCTGAGGATGCCGGTGGTGAACTTACCCTGCAACTGGTTGTCGAGCGCAAAGGAGCCGAGGTTCGACACCGAGGAGCCGCCGCTGCGGTTCAGCAGCCCGGATGCCTCATCGAGATAGCCGCCGCCATTGATGCTGTCCGACTCGTTGTGCAGCCACGAATAGCGCAGGTTCTGCCGGAAGGTGAGGGCGTCGTTAATATTGTGCGCGAACAGATAGCCGACCGAGGCCATTTCGGTGTCGAACCTGTCGAAGTTGGGTTCGCCGACGAAGCGGTTGATCGGGATTGTGCGGCCTGCATTCGGATAGGCCGTGCCTGATGCCGGCAGAAACTGCAGGCCCCAGCCGTTCTTTTCCTTCTGGTAGTTGGCGAGCAACGTGAGGGTGGTGTCTTCATTCGGCTTGAACGTTACCGCCGGCGCGATGA
>NZ_JBFULE010001806.1:0-503 GCF_056400485.1 Roseateles sp. P5_B10 | reverse complement strand
GTCCGCGGCCGACTGGTCGCCCGCTTTGCGCCCAACACCAAAATCCGGGTCCGTTCGCTGGAAGAGTTGCGCAACATGACGGCGCAGTCGATCGACCTGGCTGTCATGAATTCGGTGGCTCAGTACATGACAGGCCCCGAACTCGACGATGCCTTTGCAATCATCAAGCGGCTGCTGGCGCCTGGCGGCAAGCTGGTGGTCGGCGACATCCTGCAGCCCGATGTCGGCATGGCGACCGATGTCATGGCGCTGCTGAAGCTCGCCCGGGAGCACGGCTTTCTGTGGGATGCGTTCATTGGGCTTGTTCGCACGGCCCTCTCCGACTATCGCCAGTTGCGCACCAAGGTCGGCCTGCAGCGCTACAGCGAGGCGGAGATGCTGGCCAAGCTGACCGCGGCCGGTTTCCGTGCGTCGCGGGCGCCGGTCAATATCGGTCATAATTCGTCGCGCATGACCTTCGTCGCCCATCACGCATTCTGAGGCATCGGCTGGGGCAAACGGAC
>NZ_JBFULE010001805.1:0-504 GCF_056400485.1 Roseateles sp. P5_B10 | reverse complement strand
ACCGGTCAGCCTGCAATTCAGGTGGGCGAAGGTCGAGTCCGCCACGCAGGGCGGAACGGATACCTGGAACCTGTTCTACCAGACCGACCCCGCGGCCACGGGCGCGACCGCAGCCTGGCAGAATGTCGGCACCGACTTCAAGTTCGGGCCGAACGGCCAGATGCAGCCGGTCGTCGGTCAGATCACGCTGACCGGCCTGACCGTCTCGGGCAAGGCACTCGGCAACGTGACCATGGCGTTCGGCACCGGTGGTCTCACGCAATTCGCCGATACTAACGGCAACGTTCAAGTCAATCAGCTTGAGCAGGACGGCTATGCTGCGGGTCAGCTGCAGAGCGTATCGGTCAGCAATGAAGGACGTGTGGTCGGCAGCTACTCCAATGGCCGTAACATCGATCTTGCTGAAGTCAGTATCGCCACCTTCAACGGTGCCAACTTCCTCAAGCGCATCGACGGCGGCGCGTTCGAGACCACCAACGAATCCGGCGAGGCGCTGTACGGCAA
>NZ_JBFULE010001804.1:0-505 GCF_056400485.1 Roseateles sp. P5_B10 | reverse complement strand
ACCTTGTGCTTGGCAACAGCCAGAGGCAGCTCTTCCGGGCCGGCCTTCTCGAGCACCACGAAGGACGCACCGATATGCAGCGGAAACAGCACGCCGCCAAAGCCGAACGTGAAGGCCAGCGGCGCCGAACCAATGACGCGGTCTTCCGGGCTGGCACGCAGCACGTTGCGTGCAAAGCCGTCGCACACCGCAAGCATGTCGCGGTGGAAATGCATGGTGCCCTTCGGGTCGCCCGTCGTGCCCGACGTGAAGGCGATCAGGCAGATATCATCCGAGGCCGTATCGACGGCGGTGAATTCCGGGCTGGCCTCGGCGATCATCTTGTCGAGTTCGGCTTCGCCGGTGCCCCAATAGACCACGCGCTTGAGTTCAGGCGAAACCGCCTTGGCCTTCTCCATTTCGTCGGACAGCTTGCTGTCACAAAGTGCCAGCGAGATCTTCGCCTTCTGCAGCGGATAGGACAGTTCCTTGGCGCGCAGCAGCGGCATGGTCGATACGCAAACGC
>NZ_JBFULE010001803.1:0-505 GCF_056400485.1 Roseateles sp. P5_B10 | reverse complement strand
AGAACGGCATGAATTCGCCGGGCGCGCCGCCGCGGCAATTGTCGACGAAGGCTGCGGTGTCGCGCACGCTGCGGCTGACGCAGCCCTGGATGGAGACCAACCCGGAGAGATCCGACAGCGCTGGCGCCAGCGAATAGACGCCGCGCGAGACCTTCAGGCCGATCAGGCCGTTCACACCCGCGGGAATGCGGATCGAACCACCGCCATCCGTGGCATGGGAGATCGGCAGCACGCCGGCCGCGACCATCGCCGCAGAGCCGGCGGAGGAGCCACAGGTGGTGTAGTCGGTGTCCCAGGGATTGCGCGTGACATAGAGCTTGTTCTCAGCAGAACTGCAGACGCCGAATTCTGGCGTGGTGCTGCGGCCAATGATGTTGAGCCCGGCGCCCCGGATCTTGCCGGTCAGGAAGCTGTCCTGCGCGGGCCGGTTGCCCTGCATGATCATGGAGCCGAATTCCTGCAGCCGTCCCTTCAGGGTCGGCCCGAGGTCCTTCATCAGGTAAGG
>NZ_JBFULE010001802.1:0-506 GCF_056400485.1 Roseateles sp. P5_B10 | reverse complement strand
GGCGTCGGCACGTTCGTCGCAAGATCGATGCCGACGCCTGACCAGGCGACGCGAGCGTTAACGTCGGCCTTATCCTCTGTCATCCCGGCCGTGACCAGAGGAATTCCCGAACTCAAGGCCTGATTGATGCTGCCAAAGCCGCCGTTGGTGACGAGCACATCGACATGCGGTAGTAACCATTCGAATGGCAGATAGCTTGCAAGCCGGGCATTGGACGGAATTGCTCCGGGGATGTCTTCAACCGAGCGGCCGCCTGCGGTGGCGACGACCAGGACGTCGGGCTCGTTGGAGAGTGCGGCGAGCGTGGGCCCGACCAGGAGGCCGAGATCGTGGTTGGCGACGGTGCCCTGCGTGACGAGCACGACCTTGCGTGACCCATCAAGTTCATGCGCCCACGGCGGCAGTGCTACCTGACCGGGGATGATAGGCGGCGTTCCGACGAAATAAACCGAGGATGGAAACTCGCGTGGGAATTCGAAGCTCGGCACCGACAGCTGCATATAAGC
>NZ_JBFULE010001801.1:0-506 GCF_056400485.1 Roseateles sp. P5_B10 | reverse complement strand
GCGCACTCCTGCCGCTTATTCGTGCAAGTCGGCGGAACCCGGCACACGGAAAATTAAGCCACGATTAACCATGACTGGGCGATAAAAACTAAAGGTAACTGATTGCTGTCTCAACGGGGATGCGACGATGGTTTTGGCGATGAACCGCAGCAGCAATACTGCGCATGCCAATGCGACTGAAGAGGCCGACGACAGCTCCGATATCTCCGCGCTGATCGGGCGGTTGACCGCCGAGGTCAACGAGATCGCCTGCGAAAAGACCAGGTCGATCCAGCACATCACCAACCAGATGAAGATGCTGGCGCTGAACGCGCTGATCGAAAGCTCGCGCGCCGGCGCGCAGGGCGCGGGCTTCGCCGTCGTGGCACAGGAAGTGCGCACTGTCGGCCAGCAGGTCGAAACCATCGCGCGCGATCTGGACTCGCAACTCACCGCCCGCACCGGCAGCCTGAGGTCGTCGATCGAAAAGATGACCGAGCGCTCGCGCGGCGAACGCATGGTCGATC
>NZ_JBFULE010001800.1:0-506 GCF_056400485.1 Roseateles sp. P5_B10 | reverse complement strand
GACCGTGACCCACGGTATCGTCTCCGCGCTGGCGCGCACGCAGGTCGGTATCACCGACTATCAATTCTTCATCCAGACCGATGCTGCGATCAATCCCGGCAATTCTGGTGGCGCGCTGGTCGACATGACCGGCAAGCTGGTCGGCGTGAACACCGCGATCTTCTCGCGCTCCGGCGGCTCGCAGGGCATCGGCTTCGCGATCCCGGCCAACATGGTCCGCGTCGTCGTAGCCTCTGCCAAGAGCGGCGGCAAGGCCGTGAAGCGTCCGTGGCTCGGCGCGCGGCTGCAGAACATCACGCCTGAAATTGCCGAGACGCTCGGCCTCAAGACGCCATAGGGTGCTCTGGTCGTCAATGTCACGGCGAACAGCCCGGGGGCAAAGGCGGGCCTCAAGGTCTCCGATCTCGTAACCGCCATCGACGGCCAGGCCATCGAGGATCCGAATGCGTTCGAGTATCGCTTCGCGACGCGGCCGCTCGGCGGCACTGCGCAGCTCGATGCGCATC
>NZ_JBFULE010001799.1:0-507 GCF_056400485.1 Roseateles sp. P5_B10 | reverse complement strand
GATCGTCACCGAGCGCGGCGCGCGCACCGGCGGCATGGTCGATTTCCGTGACGAGCGCTGGGGCGAACTCTACTCGAAGAAGATCGAGGAGATGATCAATGTCGTGAAGGCGAAGGGCGTGCCCGTGCTGTGGGTCGGCCTGCCCGCGGTGCGCGGCACCAAGGCGACCGCCGACATGCTCTATCTCGACAATCTCTATCGCGACGCTGCGACCAAGGCCGGCATCACCTATGTCGATATCTGGGACGGCTTCGTCGACGAGGCCGGCCGCTTCCTGCAGCAGGGCCCGGATTTCGAAGGCCAGATCCGCCGGCTGCGTTCGGCCGACGGCGTCTATTTCACCAAGGCCGGCGCCCGCAAGATGGCGCACTACGTCGAGCGCGAGATCACCCGCCTGCTCTCCGGCCGCTCCGCGCCGATCGCGCTGCCGAGCGAGCCTGCGACGCCGGACCTCAATGCCGTGCCTGGCGCACCGGCGCCGCGTCCGCTGGCCGGCCCCATCGTGCC
>NZ_JBFULE010001798.1:0-508 GCF_056400485.1 Roseateles sp. P5_B10 | reverse complement strand
CCATAGCTGCTGCTGGCCTCGCCAAGGGCCGCGACCTTCAAGGGAAATTCAGCGCCGCAGACACCGGGCCCGGAAATCGGGTTGATCCGAACGAGATCAGCGCCCTCTTTCACCGTGCCGGATTTGAGACATGCGACTTCTGCCTCGGCACGCCATGGTTCACGTTCCTGGGTCTGAAACAGACCGCGTCCGCAACCCGCAAGCGAAACAAGGACGACGGAGCCGACGAGATACAAACGAACTCTGCGCGTCATTCGCGCAAGGTGGTCGAAATGTTTTAAAGACTCTTCAACGCATTGAATTCACGTTTGATTTACCATGTTGCCGACACTCATACCGCTATGGCGGCGATTGGTCGGCTTCATTCTCTTTTCTGCGGGAACGGACCGCCAGCTTTCGCGTTACTCCGCGCGACAACGTCAAAGCGAGGGTTCCCATGACTATGTTCGGTCAACTGAGCGTTGTGGCCGCCTATGCGGCAATCGCCTTCGTCGGCGCTATCGTATTG
>NZ_JBFULE010001797.1:0-508 GCF_056400485.1 Roseateles sp. P5_B10 | reverse complement strand
CGAGGACACTGATCTGTCGACCGATGACTTCGTCGCGGTGATATCCCCACATCCGCTCGGCCGCGGCATTGAAGTGTCGGATCTGGCTGTCGACACCCGTGATCACGACAGCATCGACCGCCTGCTCGAACGCCGAGAACAGCGCCTTCGCGGCTTCACTGGGCTGGCCAACGGGACTTGTAGGCATGAAACGACCTTCGATCGCGGGAGCCGCGTGAGCACGACGACGGCTGTCTTCGTTACAACGGCAATGTCATTCGCAGGTACGAGTGTATTTGAACTCCAGTAGCTAAGAAGTTTGCTCGATCTCATCTCGAGGGGCCGGAATGCCGGATGTCGTTAACACCACGTTAACGACAGTCGTCGACTTCTCGGGATTACATGGCCGCAAGCGCACCCGGCCGTATGTCCTGTTGCGAAGCTTCGGCCCGGCGCTCGTCGACCAGCGCCGCCCAGCGTTCGGCATGGCGGGCCACCAGCCAGGCTTCGAGATCGAACGCGGACAATG
>NZ_JBFULE010001796.1:0-509 GCF_056400485.1 Roseateles sp. P5_B10 | reverse complement strand
GAATTCTGGTTCCGATCTGTTTGCCGCCAAGACCAAGGCCACCAAGACCGACGGCGGCTGGCTGATCAATGGCAGCAAGATCTGGACGACCTCGGCGCATATGGCCGACTACATGATCGCGATCTTCCGCACATCGGCCCCGACCAAGGAWAATCGCCGCCACGGATTGACGCAGTTTCTGGTCAATATGAAGAAGCCGGGCATCACGGTGAACCCGATCGCGCAGATCACCGGCCAGTATGAATTCAACGAAGTTGTCTTCACCGATCACTTCGTGCCGGATGACCATATGCTGGGCGAAATCGACAGCGCCTGGAAACAGGCCACCTCAGAACTCGCTTACGAGCGATCCGGCCCCGAACGCTTCCTTGAGACCTACTACGTGCTGACCGAGCTCGTCCGCGCTGTCGGACCGAAGCCGGACACCCGCAGCGCCGAAGGCATCGGCCGCCTCGTCGCGCAACTGCACACGATGCGACGCATGTCGGTGTCGGTGGCCGGCATGCTGC
>NZ_JBFULE010001795.1:0-509 GCF_056400485.1 Roseateles sp. P5_B10 | reverse complement strand
GTGCCGGCAGCGCGCTTGACGAAGTCACGGGTGGCTTCGGGCACTTCCAGGTTCTGCAGCTTGGTGAACGCCTCGGTGACGGGCGCGAAAGCCTGCTTGACGTTGTTCAGCACGGAATTGGTTTCGGTCTCGATCGTCATGTTCGTCTCCATCCTCGGGTTGGGCCGCCTCTCTGCAAAGCTTATGCTTGCACTCAGRCTCGGCTCTCCCCGTCCCGCCGTTGTGGGCCCGGGGTGCAACTTCTATGACATAGTAAATAATGCACTGCAACATCGATGGTGCATCGCAACATCACAAACCCGTGATGTGCACGGTAATCAGGCGGCGCCTGATGCATTAACGGGCTACCGCCAGAGATCTGAAACGGGAGAGTAACCGACGTGTTGATTTAGCTTTATAATTTAGCATTTCGAACCGCAGATTCTACGGATATCCAGCTGGGCAAGGCAAATGGCATCTGCCCTTTAAGTCGGCAAACCGACCTCACAACGCCTCGGCGACCCCAGCCT
>NZ_JBFULE010001794.1:0-511 GCF_056400485.1 Roseateles sp. P5_B10 | reverse complement strand
TTCGAAGGCATGGAAATGAACCGGCTGTTCCCCGTCCTCGTCACGACAGCCGTATTCGTTGCCGGCTTCATCGTCTGTTCGGTGCAATTCCCGAATTTCGCCTCGACCCGGGTGGTGGCCGATCTTCTCACCGACAACGCCTTTCTCGGCATCGTCGCCACCGGGATGACGTTCGTAATCATCTCTGGCGGAATTGACCTGTCGGTCGGTGCGGTCATCGGCTTCACCACGGTCTTTCTTGCCATTGCGATTGAGCGCATGGGCCTGTCGCCCTGGCTCGCCTTCGCACTCGTCCTTGTCATCTGTGCGTTGTTCGGGGCTGCGATGGGCGCGATCATCCAGTTGTTCGACCTGCCGCCGTTCATTGTCACGTTGGCCGGGATGTTCCTGGCGCGCGGCACCAGCTTTCTGATGTCGACGGAGTCGATCCCTATCACGGCGCCGCTTTACACTGGGCTGTCCGACTATGCGATCAAGTTGCCCGGTGACGGCCAGCTCACGGTGGTGGCGA
>NZ_JBFULE010001793.1:0-511 GCF_056400485.1 Roseateles sp. P5_B10 | reverse complement strand
CCTTGATAATGCGTGCGAACCAGTCCTTGGTGAGGCCCAGCGTTTCGCCGAGATTGCCGTCGGTGCCGAAGATACGCTTCAGCTCCGGCTTGTCGGATTTTGCCTGTTCATCGACGTTCTTCTGCGTGATGCCGAGCTCCTCCGCATTGATCATGGCGAACAGCGTCCAGCGCACCACGTCCAGCCACTGATCGTCGCCATGGCGTACCAGCGGGCCGAGCGGCTCCTTGGAGATCACTTCAGGTAACACCGCGTGATCGGCAGGCACGGTGAGCTTCAGGCGTTCCGCATAAAGTTGCGAGAGATCAGCGGTGAAGACGTCGCAGCGGCCCGACTCATAGGCCTTGATGGTTTCGTCGGCGGTCGAGAACGCGATTACCTCATACTTCATGTTGTTGCCCTTGAAGTAGTCGGCAACATTCTGCTCGTTGGTGGTGCCGGTCTGCAGGCAGATCGAGGCGCTGTTGAGTTCGAGCGCCGAGTTCACCTTGAGCGCCTTGCGAACCAGAAA
>NZ_JBFULE010001792.1:0-512 GCF_056400485.1 Roseateles sp. P5_B10 | reverse complement strand
CCTCTAAGCAGAATGGAGACCAACGCATCTTCGGGTTGCGCATCGCGCGGCAAGACGGAGACGCTTTCGTCGGGGCCGAATGATCTTCAACTCATCGAGAGGAATAGAATGACCAAAATTCTGCACCTGATGGCGGCATGTCTCGTCGCCATGTTCATCGTCTCGACGCAGGCAAGTGCTGCGCCGATGATGGGCCAGAGCGTCGCTGTCGAAGCGCACGTGATCCCGGTTGCGGGTGGCTGCGGTCCGAACGGCTGGCGCGGTCCCTATGGCGGCTGCCGCTATACGCCTTATTACGGCCCGCTCCCGGGCGGCTACTATCAGGAAGCTCCCGTGATGGGTAACGGCTGCCCTCCCGGTTACTGGCGCGGTCCGTGGGGACACTGCCGCAACACGCCCTATCACGGCAACCTGCCGGGCGGCGGCTGGAAGCCATAAGCCAAACGTGACGCTGCGTTGCACGTCGCAGCGCACGGCCTGACTGTCGATCAGCTGAAAGGCCAGCCGCAGGG
>NZ_JBFULE010001791.1:0-512 GCF_056400485.1 Roseateles sp. P5_B10 | reverse complement strand
GCGCGAGAAGGCGCGGGGTCGGGAGGACCTCGTCGACGGGATGGACGCTCACTGTCATTGATCTAGCCCCTTGCTTAGGTGATGAAATATCGTGGCATTATGATCGTCAGATACAAACCTCGTGCCAGACGCCGCTGAAAGCCATTTCGCTCCGCTGGTGTGGTGACCGGTGGCACGAAGGTTGCTCGAAAGTGAGCATTGCTCAATATATTGCCCGGCGACCGAGGTTTCTTGGTCGTCAACAAGGCTAGTCGCCAACACAGACTGGAGGTCGCGCGTGCCGCTCATCAAGAACAGATATGGAAAAGGCCGTGTCCGCATCATGCGGATCCATCGCGACGGCGACAAGCAGGATGTCAGCCAGCTCAGCATCAAGGCGATGCTGGAAGGCGATTTCGGCCGCGCCTATACCGATGGCGACAACTCCACCTCGACATCCACGGACACCATCAAGAACATCGTCAATGTGGTGGCGCGGGAGAATACCGCGCTGTCGACCGAGGAGCTCTGTC
>NZ_JBFULE010001790.1:0-512 GCF_056400485.1 Roseateles sp. P5_B10 | reverse complement strand
GGTGCTGCGCGAGATCGGCGTAGAGACCGGCGGCTCCAACGTGCAATTCGGCGTCAATCCCGCCGACGGCCGCATGGTCGTGATCGAAATGAATCCGCGCGTGTCGCGCTCGTCGGCACTGGCGTCAAAAGCCACCGGCTTCCCGATCGCCAAGGTCGCGGCAAAGCTCGCTGTTGGCTACACGCTCGATGAAATCGCCAACGACATCACCGGCGGCGCCACCCCGGCTTCCTTCGAGCCGACCATCGACTATGTCGTCACCAAGATTCCGCGGTTCGCCTTCGAGAAATTCCCGGGCGCATCGCGCACGCTGACCACCTCGATGAAGTCGGTCGGCGAAGTCATGGCCATCGGCCGTACCTTCCAGGAATCGCTGCAGAAGGCGCTGCGCGGCCTCGAGACCGGCCTGACCGGCCTCGACGAAATCGAGATCGAGGATCTCGGCCGCGGCGACGACAAGAACGCGATCCGCGCTGCCCTGGGCACACCGACGCCGGACCGCCTGTTGCAGG
>NZ_JBFULE010001788.1:0-513 GCF_056400485.1 Roseateles sp. P5_B10 | reverse complement strand
CGAGCCGCTCGCTGGCGATTTCGCGCGCGATGTCTTCGCTCAATGCGCGTCCGCCGCTGGCGACGGTGGCGATGGCGCGCACCAGTTCGTGCGGTGCGCTGCTCTTTGTGATGTAGCCGCAGGCGCCAGCCTCGAATGCTTTCAGAGCGAACGCGGCGCTCGCATGCATGGTGAATACCAGCAGGCGCGCGGTGCGATCCCATTGCCGGATATGCCGGATCGCTTCCAGCCCGCCGGGGCCGGGCAGCGACAGATCCATGACCACCACGTCCGGGCGCTCTGCCTGATAGGCGCGATAGGCCGCAGTGGCATCCTCGGCCTCGGCGCTCACGCGAAAACCGACCTGCCGCTCCAGTAGCCGGCGATAGCCTTCGCGCACCACCGGATGGTCGTCAACCAGCAGGATGCTGACGGCGGTCCTGCCGCCGCTTGTCGTGGCAGCAGCGGACTCACTGCGGCCACGCGGATACCGTGTGCCGCGGGGGCGATCGACAGGCTGCCGCCAAGCGCTGC
>NZ_JBFULE010001787.1:0-513 GCF_056400485.1 Roseateles sp. P5_B10 | reverse complement strand
GCCCAAGTGCGCATGAGCCCCTCAATCGTGGTGGATGCCGACCGGCGGCACAACTCGCCGGACAAGCGGTATATGTAACCACTGGTCACGGTGGCCGGGTACCGAAAATCGGCCCATGCGCCCATGCCCTCGCCCGTCACGCCAAGGTTTTTCCCTGATCGAGCTGATGGTCGCGCTTGTGGTCGCTGGCATCCTCGCCGCGATTGCCTATCCTGCTTTCACCTCGCACATGCAGCGGGGCAGGCGCGCAGACGCGATTGCCGCACTGACCGCCGTCATGCAGGCGCAGGAGCGTTTTCGCAGCAACAACGCCAGCTACGCGTCGACGGTGGGCGCGCTCGGGCTGGACATCTCGAAGATCACGCCGCTTTACGGCGTCACCCTGGCAGGTGTCGGCGCGGCGGCGAGTTTCAACATCGGCTATGTCGCGACGGCCACGCCCATCGCCGGTGGCAAGCAGGCGCTGGACGTGACCTGCAAGACCCTGGTAGTGACGCTGCTGGGGGCCACGCC
>NZ_JBFULE010001786.1:0-513 GCF_056400485.1 Roseateles sp. P5_B10 | reverse complement strand
TCATCACGCTGCTCGGCCCGTCCGGCAGCGGCAAGACCACATTGCTGAACCTGCTGGCCGGCTTCCAGAACCTCGACGGCGGCGAGATTCTCGTGGACGGCAGGCCGGTGCACAACGTGCCCACGCATAAGCGCGGATTCGGCATGGTGTTCCAGAGCTATGCGCTGTTCCCCAACATGACGGTGACGCAGAATGTCGCGTTCCCGTTGCGTATGGCCGGCGTCGATCGCGCCACCACCGAGCGGCGCGTGGCCGAGACGCTGGAAATTATGCGCCTGTCGGATCATGCGAACAAATCGCCGTCGGAAATGTCCGGCGGWCAGCAGCAGCGCGTCGCCATYGCGCGCGCCATCGTGATGCGGCCGAAGGTCGTGCTGATGGACGAACCGCTCAGCGCGCTCGACCGCCGGCTGCGCGAATCGATTCAGATCGAGATTCGCGATCTGCATCAGACGATCGGCAGCACGATCCTGTTCGTGACGCATGATCAGGGCGAAGCGCTCACCATGAGCG
>NZ_JBFULE010001785.1:0-514 GCF_056400485.1 Roseateles sp. P5_B10 | reverse complement strand
GGCCGATCAGCGATGGCTTGGCCAGCGGGACATAGGTTTCGGTGGCGATCTTCTCCAGCGGCATCTCGCCCGCGGGCAATGCGCGGGAAGCGTCGATGGCGGAACCGGCCTCGGCTGAAACGGGGGTCATGGCGTTCGATCTATGATGTCACGGGAAATCTGGCCTTAAACAGGCCGACCTCAAATAAGCTTTTCGCGCCCGAATGAAAAGGCGCGAAATGCGGCAATATTAACGGCGACAAGGATTTAGCCGGAGTTTTGGCGGCAATTACCGCCGGCAATCCTGCGCCAGACGGTCCAGCGCCTGGGCCAGACCCTTCAGCGAAAACGTGTCGGTGGTCTCTGTGCCCTTGGCGGAGACGCCCTTCACGGTCACGTCGGCCGCCTTGCGCAGGGCTTCCACCATGCGCTCTTCCTCGGCGGCATTCTTGATCCAGAGCCCGTCGCCCTGCGTGTACATCGCATAGCGCGCGCCGCCGACTTCCAGCGTGGACTCGGAGCCCGGCTTCAATTG
>NZ_JBFULE010001784.1:0-514 GCF_056400485.1 Roseateles sp. P5_B10 | reverse complement strand
GTACATATCCCGCTGGCAAAGAAGATTCCGGGGCTGAGACACTATGGTGTCAGTACAGGGGCCGTCACAACGCCGACGGGTGACAGCGATATTCATCTGGTCGCTGCGCTGGATTTCGAATCGGTTGCAGCGCTCAAGCTGGGCCTCGCCTCGCCGGAAGGGCAGGCCGCGGCAGGCGACCTCGCGAACTTCGCGGATGGAGGTGTCGATCTCCTGATCTTCGATACGAAGGACGTCTGACAGCCGCAACTCGCGTTCAACGGCCTCTGCCCGGCTCACAAACCGCAGTCTGCGAGCCGGGAGAGATCGATCAAGACGATCAATCTGTCACTTACGGGCCGCGCAGGCGTACATGTTGATTTCCATGCCGACCTGCACTTCCACGATCTTCGGAGTCTTCCAGCTCATCTTGGTCTCCTCAGAGGTTGCGCGATGATTGCGCCGCCCGACGATAAGCAGTGAGGCGACGTCTTTCAACTTAACTCGTCAGGTTGCGGCGCAAAATGTGCACGAC
>NZ_JBFULE010001783.1:0-514 GCF_056400485.1 Roseateles sp. P5_B10 | reverse complement strand
GAGATATCCGCCTTCCTGAACGAGCACGGTGGGCAGGCCCATGCGCGCGACGGCTTCACCGATGCGCCTGAAGCCCGGGGTGGTGACCTTGAGTGCGGCCAGCGGATCGTGTTCGGACGCGTCGAGGCCGAGCGCGAGCACGAGCGCTGTTGGCGCAAATGACTTGATGGTCTTCTCGGCGACGGCGAGCGCGTCGATGAACCCGTCATCGCCGGTGCCGAGCGCAAGCGGGAGATTGAGATTGGTGCCGAGGCCGTTGCCTTCGCCCTTCTCATGGGCATAGCCCCAGACGAAGGGATAGTAGCCGATGGGATCGGCATGGATCGACACTGTCAGCACGTCCGGACGCGCATAGAAGATGCCCTGGGTGCCGTTGCCGTGATGTACGTCGACATCGAGGATGGCGACGCGTTCGTGCTTGGTGCGCAGATGCTCGGCGGCGATCGCCGAATTGTTCATGAAACRGAAACCGCCGGCCATGTCGCGATAGGCGTGGTGGCCGGGTGGACGGCAG
>NZ_JBFULE010001782.1:0-514 GCF_056400485.1 Roseateles sp. P5_B10 | reverse complement strand
AGTTTGATGCATCCCGCCATTTTTACCCGATGGCGGGGAGGGCGTCACGGGCGGATTACAACGATCACTTGTGTTTAATGCATCGGCCGGTTCAGCGAAATTTCCGCAATCGCTTTGCCGCCGTCATCGAGAACCCGCAGGCTTGCGCGTAGCATTGGGTTAGGACCGTGAGCGTCTAAAGGATCTAGAAAGTGCACTCATCCAGATGATGCAGCGGTGTTTCGCACCAGCGGCGCGTGGCGATCCACTAGCACGGCGCTCGCCTGGTTCAGGCCGATTATCTCGACCGCTATACCGTGCCGCCGCATCTTGCCGACGACTTCATCGAGCGCGGCGACGGAGGTGATGTCCCAAAGGTGAGCCGCGGTCAGGTCGATGCGGACGGCGCGGACAGTGTCGCGCAGGTCGAAGTGATCGGCAAAGATGTCGGCGCTGGCGAAGAAGATCTGGCCTGATACGGTGTAAATTCGGGTGTCCGCCGCAGCGTCATGGCTGATCTGCACTTCCATCAACC
>NZ_JBFULE010001781.1:0-514 GCF_056400485.1 Roseateles sp. P5_B10 | reverse complement strand
TCCATCACCACGATGCCGATCTCGTTCGCTGCGATCAGGCCGGCGATCTCCTCGACCTTGCCCTTGCCGAGAAAGGTGGCCGGGCGGATCTGGCTCAGCGGCGCGGCGACGGCCTCGACCACGGTGAGGTCGATGGCGCGTGCGAGACCAACCGCCTCTTCGAGCCGGGCTTCCGTATCGCGGACATGAGAATAGGCTTGCGCGTCGGCGTCGCCCCGCCGTTCGCGCAAGTAAGGACCGACCACGAGAACGCGGCCGGTCGATTCGCTGCTGGCCGAGGGTCGGTCGGCAGCATTGCCTTCGAAGCTACGAAATTCCAATCAAGCGTCTCTCAGGAGTTCGCTCAAGCCGGATCCTCGCCACCCTCAAAAAGCTGAATCGGTGCGCCCGGCATGATGGTCGAGATCGCATGCTTATACACCAGCTGCGAGTGTCCGTCGCGCCGGAGCAGAAGACAGAAATTGTCGAACCAGGTGACAATGCCCTGCAATTTGACGCCGTTCACCAGAAAGAT
>NZ_JBFULE010001780.1:0-514 GCF_056400485.1 Roseateles sp. P5_B10 | reverse complement strand
GATACATTGTCAGCGTCGCCATCGCCGATGTCGCTTTCTATGTGCGTCCCGGCTCTGCGCTCGATCGCGACGCGCTGATCCGCGGCAACTCCGTCTATTTCCCCGACCGCGTCGTACCGATGCTGCCGGAGCGCATCTCCAACGACCTGTGTTCGCTGGTGCCGGGCGAGCCGCGCGGCGCGCTCGCCGTACGCATGGTGATCGGCGTCGATGGCCGCAAGAAGTCACACAGCTTCCACCGCATCCTGATGCGTTCGGCGGCCAAGCTGAATTACGCACAGGCGCAAGCCGCCATCGATGGCCATCCCGACGATACCACCGGCCCGCTGCTCGAACCGATCCTGAAGCCGCTCTATGCGGCCTATGCGCAGGTCAAGCTCGCGCGCGACGAACGCGATCCGCTCGACCTCGATATCCCCGAGCGCAAGATCCTGCTGAAGAAGGACGGTACCGTCGATCGCGTCGTCGTACCGGAGCGGCTCGACGCCCATAAGCTCATCGAAGAGTTCATGAT
>NZ_JBFULE010001779.1:0-515 GCF_056400485.1 Roseateles sp. P5_B10 | reverse complement strand
GTGCTGTTCGCGGCTTACAATGAAGACCTCAAATTCTTCATCGCCAATGCCGCGAAGTATCCGTACTTCAAAGATGTGCTGCCGGACTTCTCGCTGAACAATCCCTATGTGGTGGTCGGTCTGCTGTTCGGCGGCCTGCTGCCATATCTGTTTGGCGCGATGGGCATGACGGCCGTTGGCCGCGCGGCCAGCGCCATTGTCGAGGAAGTGCGTCGTCAGTTCCGCGAGAAGCCGGGCATCATGCAGGGCACCGACAAGCCGGATTACGGCCGCGCGGTGGATCTGCTGACCAAGGCAGCGATCAAGGAAATGATCATCCCGTCGCTGCTTCCGGTGCTGTCGCCCATCGTGGTGTACTTCATCATCTACACGATTGCCGGCGGCGGCGCGGTCGGCAAGTCGGCGGCATTCTCCGCGGTCGGCGCCATGCTGCTCGGCGTGATTGTCACGGGTCTGTTCGTGGCGATCTCGATGACCTCGGGCGGCGGCGCCTGGGACAATGCCAAGAAGTATAT
>NZ_JBFULE010001778.1:0-516 GCF_056400485.1 Roseateles sp. P5_B10 | reverse complement strand
GGTCAGGAGTGGCGATTTCGACGCGATTGCCGCCCTCGTCAAGACCTGGCAGCCCGACGCCCTCGTCATCGGCGTGCCGCGCCACCCCGACGGCGCGCCCCACGAGATGACGGCCAAGGCACAGAATTTCGGTCGCCGGCTGGCCGGGCGCCATCACCTGCCGGTCTTCGAAGTGGACGAGCGCTACACCAGCGTCGAAGCCGAGGCTGAAGGCGCGCACGACGTGGACGCCGCAGCGGCTGCCCTCATCCTTGAACAATTTTTCCGGGAACACCCATGAGTGACCTCAAGCTGGACGCTGAAGGCCTTTACCTCGAGCTCAGGCGCGGCGTGCAGCGACTGCTGACCGCCGACACTGCCCTCGTGGGCATCTGGAGCGGCGGCGCCTGGCTGGCCGAGCGGCTGGCCGTCGACCTGGGCCTGGCCGACGCCGGCACCATCTCCAGCGTGCTGCACCGCGACGACTTCGGCTCACGCGGCCTGGCCAAGGCCGACCACACCTCGCTGCCCTTCGAC
>NZ_JBFULE010001777.1:0-516 GCF_056400485.1 Roseateles sp. P5_B10 | reverse complement strand
ATGCTGCGCCGAAGCCGAGCGTCGAACGCCTGCGCGATGCGATCGACCGCGCCGGCCGATTCATGCTTGAGCAAGGCTTCACCAGCGTGATGGATGCCGCGGTCGGCATGTCCGCGGGCATGGATGAGATCGATGCCTACGAGCATCTTGCGAAATCGAACACGCTGCCGATCCGCACCTGGGTTTGTATCTACGGCAACACCGACGGCATCGGCGATCAGGCACATGCTGCCGGTTATCGTTTCGGCCGCGAGGTCGGCATGCTGCGCTATGGCGCGATGAAAGTGTTCGGTGACGGCAGCGCGGGCGGCCTCACCGCTGCGATGTCGGAGCCCTATCTGGTCGGCGACCCCGATAACCGCGGCATCTTCTGCTACACCGACAAGGAGATGCACGACTATCTCGCGCATTATCATGACCTCGGCTATCAGCTTGCGATCCACGCCATCGGCGATGCCGCCATCGAGCAGGTGCTGTCAGGGATCGAGAAAGCCGGCACGGCGGAGAACCCTATCC
>NZ_JBFULE010001776.1:0-517 GCF_056400485.1 Roseateles sp. P5_B10 | reverse complement strand
CGAAATGGTCGCGCAGGCGCTGCTGCTCTATGGCCGCGAAGAGAAAGAGGCGTTGCGCAATGAGATCTTGCGCAACGCGCCGATGGCGCGGCTGGAACAGCGCCAGATCGAGCAGATGCGGGCACTGATCCGCAACATCGCACGGCGGCTGCGTGAGCGTTTCAGCAAGCCGCGCAAACGGCAACGCCGCGGCCACCTCGACGTGCGCCGCACCATCCGCCGCAATGCTGCATGGGGTGGCGTGCCGTTCATGACGGCATGGAAGCGCCGCCATCGCGACAAGCCGAAGATTGTTGCGATCTGCGACGTCTCGGGCTCGGTCGCGCAGGTCTCCGACTTCTTCCTGCTGCTGATCCACAGCCTGCATGAAGTTGTGTCCGACGTGCGCTCCTTCGCTTTTTCCGGCAACCTGATCGAAGTCAGTGAAGTCCTGGAGAAGAACAAACCCGAAGAGGCGATGAAGCAGATCATGTCTTCGGTCGGCTATGGTTCGTCAGACTACGGTCGCTCTTTCGTT
>NZ_JBFULE010001775.1:0-517 GCF_056400485.1 Roseateles sp. P5_B10 | reverse complement strand
GTCCACGATCAGGTAGCCCCTGCGGAAATCGCCGAAGGCGATGGACAGCGAGCCAGCGGCAACATCCGGCATGTCCTCGGCCTCCAGCAGCGGAAAACCGATCAGGCTTGATTTTCCTCCGGCTACAGCAGGCGGCTGCCACAGATACACACCAGTGGTATCCTTGAATTTGCGTACCGAACTTTGCGTCTTCCGGTTCATCACGAAGGTTGCATTCTGGCGATAGCCCGAGCGAAGCGCGTAGATGAGATCCACCAATACATCCGAAGGATTTTCATTGGGGAACGCGCCAGCCGCCCCGCTTGGCACATAGCCCACATTGCCCCACGTCCATGAGCTGTTGGCAACCGTGGTGTAGGCCAGGAAACCCTTCGGCTTGTTATTGCCATCGCCGTTCACGAACGCAGCGCCCTCCTGCATCGCAAATACGAGTTCGACCTCGCCGGCCAACCATTCGTCGATATTGACCGCGGAATCGTCGAGTAACGTCGCAGTAGCTGCTGGCATCGCGTAAAGC
>NZ_JBFULE010001774.1:0-518 GCF_056400485.1 Roseateles sp. P5_B10 | reverse complement strand
CCCATATAGCCGTCGTCGTAATTGATGACGCCGTCGCGATCGAGAAACGCTGCGGGCTTTGCTTGAGTGGTCATATCTGCGCGCTTCTGTTGGATGCCTCGGCCATCACGCCTTGAATAATCCCGGCGACATCGTCGGACGGAATGTCGCGCATGCAGGCATGATTGTTCATGGTGCAGACCGGTTTGTGACACGGCTGGCACGGAACGATGGTCTTCGTCTGCACGGTCGCCGCCAGCGGATTGAGCGGTCCCCAAAGCTGCGGGCTGGTCGGTCCGAAAATGCCGATGGTCGGCGTGCCGACAGCCGCAGCAATATGCATCAGGCCGGAATCGTTGGCCACGGCGACATTGGCGGCGGCCATGCCGATCACGCCATTGCGCAGGTCGTTGGTCGTAAGATCGCGGGCGCGGGGACCAGCGGCGGCAATGATCTCATTGGCGAGGTCCTTCTCGCCAGGACCGCCGATGACCCAGACGTCCAGCCCGCGCTCGACCAGCAGTCTTGCGGCCTCGGCA
>NZ_JBFULE010001773.1:0-518 GCF_056400485.1 Roseateles sp. P5_B10 | reverse complement strand
TCGCAAGCCTGAGCCAAACGGTGAAGTTGGCGAAGTCGCCGTGCGCGGCCAGAACGTGATGATGGGCTATTGGGAACGGCCGGAAGAGACCGCGAAAGCCGTGATCGACGGCTGGATGCACACAGGCGACGGCGGCTACATGGACGACGAAGGCTATATCTATCTCGTCGACCGGATGAAGGACATGATCATCTCAGGCGGTGAAAACGTTTACTCCACCGAAGTGGAGAATGTGGTCGCTCAACATCCGGCCGTGGCGCAATGCGCCGTGATCGGCATTCCCGACCCGCAATGGGGCGAGACCGTGCATGCCTTCGTCATTCCGAAGCCCGGTGCGAGTGTCAATGCCGCCGAGATCATCGCCTTCTGCAAGGAGAAGATCGCCGGCTACAAGTGCCCGCGCAGCGTGGACGTGCGCAGCGAACCGTTTCCGTTGTCGGGCGCCGGCAAGGTGCTGAAGCGTGAGCTGCGGCGGCCGTTCTGGGAGAATGCAGCGGCGGCGCCGCAAGCCAGGGCCG
>NZ_JBFULE010001772.1:0-518 GCF_056400485.1 Roseateles sp. P5_B10 | reverse complement strand
AGGTGTTGGCGCCCATGAACACCGCGCCGGCTGAAATTGCAGCAAGTGTCGCAGCGCCTGTCGTCATAAGCGTCCTGGCGTCGCCGCCGGTCAGTTCGAAGAACACCAGATAGGTCGGGGCGTTGTCGAGGAACGACGACAGGATACCAGTGAGCCAGAAATAGGCCGCGTTGTTCGGCGTACCGTCGGCATGGCTGACAAGGGCAACCAGCGGTGCAAACGGCCCCTGCGCGCCGGCCTGCAGCATCGCCATCACAGGCACGATGCAGATGAAGATGCCCGCGAACAACAGCGCGACTTCCTCGATCGGGCCCCATTTGAAATCGTTGGCCTTGCGGTGCTCGGTCTTTGTCAGCCACAGCGACGCAAATGTCACCAGCACGAAGATCGCGTCGCGCAGCAGATCCTGCAATGCGAGTGGCGTGCCGAGCACGGTGAAAGTGATGCCGGGCTTCCAGCTCGCGCTCATCAGGATCGCTCCGATGATCACGACCAGCAGCAGCAGGTTGATCTTCCCG
>NZ_JBFULE010001771.1:0-519 GCF_056400485.1 Roseateles sp. P5_B10 | reverse complement strand
TGGCGCTGAACGTGGCGACCACACGCGTGATCCTGTCGCATGGCGGTGAGGGAGAAAACGCCGCCGGCTATGTCGTCGCCGGTTTCGCCAAATTCGTGATGGGCGGCGATTTCGTCATCGGCCTGATCATCTTTGCAATTCTCGTTACCGTGAATTTCGTGGTGATCACCAAGGGTGCGACACGTATCGCCGAAGTCGGCGCTCGCTTTTCGCTTGACGCCATTCCCGGCAAGCAGATGGCGATCGACGCCGATCTSTCSGCCGGYCTGATCGATGACAAGGAAGCGCAGCGTCGGCGCCACGAGCTGGAGGAGGAGAGCTCGTTCTTCGGCGCCATGGACGGTGCYTCSAARTTCGTSCGCGGCGACGCGATCGCCGGCCTGATTATCACCGCCATCAACATCTTTGGCGGCATCATTATCGGCGTCACTCATCATGGCATGGAGCTGTCACGCGCCGCCGACGTCTTCACCAAGCTCTCGGTTGGTGACGGTCTGGTCTCGCAGATCCCGGCGCTGA
>NZ_JBFULE010001770.1:0-520 GCF_056400485.1 Roseateles sp. P5_B10 | reverse complement strand
TCCGGGTACAGCGCGCCGGTCGGATTGTTCGGGTTGCAGACCATGATGCCGCGGGTGCGCGGACTGATCTTGGCCTCGATGTCGGCCAGGTCGGGCAGCCAGCCGGCGCCCTCGTCACAGCGGTAGTGCACCGGCCTGCCGCCCGACAAGCCGACGACGGCGGTGTAGAGCGGGAAATCGGGCGCCGGGATCAGGATCTCGTCACCATCGTTGACCAGGGCGTTGATCGCCATCTGGATCAGCTCGGAGGCGCCGTTGCCCAGGTAGACATCGTCCACCGTCACGCCCTTGACGCCCTGCTGCTGCGTGTAGTGCACCACCGCCTTGCGCGGCGCGAACAGGCCCTTGCTGTCGGTGTAGCCGCCGGCGTCGCCGAGGTTGCGGATCATGTCCTGCACGATCTCGTCCGGCGGCGTCAGGCCGAACACCGCCGTGTTGCCGATGTTCAGCTTGATGATCTTCTGGCCCTCTTCCTCCATCTGGCGCGCCTTGTCCAGCACGGGGCCGCGGATGTCATAGC
>NZ_JBFULE010001769.1:0-520 GCF_056400485.1 Roseateles sp. P5_B10 | reverse complement strand
GGCGTGGTCAACAAGAACCTCAACTTCGATCCGATCAAGGATTTCGCTGCGATCAGCCGTGTCGGATCGACGCCGTCCATCCTGATCGTGCCGCCGGATGCGCCGTTCAAGACGCTGGCCGAACTGATCGCCGCGGCAAAGRCCAAGCCGGATTCGCTGAGCTACAGCTCTGCCGGCGTCGGTAGTTCCACCGGTATCGCCGCCGAACTGTTCAGGCATCTCACGCAAACCAAGATGGTGCTGATCCCACATCGCGGACTGCCGGAATCCCAGATCAGCATTATGCGCGGCGACACCTCGGTTGCCTTCACTTTCTTCGGTGTTGGTGGCGACCTGATCCAGTCGGGAAAGTTGCGTGCATTGGCGGTCACCGGCAAGAGCCGCATGGCGCAACTGCCTGATGTGCCGACCTTTGCCGAGGCGGGGCTCCCCGAATTCACCTACGATAGCTGGTTTGGCATGCTCGCCGCCGCGGCGGTGCCGAAACCCATCGTCGGCCAGATCGCGCGCGATCTCGCCG
>NZ_JBFULE010001768.1:0-520 GCF_056400485.1 Roseateles sp. P5_B10 | reverse complement strand
TGTTGAAGCCATGATTCGCTGTATGACGAGAAATACGCGTAATCGCCGAAGATGTTCTCCGGGCTTTCCCACTCTTCCAACTGAACAAGAAGGCACTCGCTACATACATAGGCCTTCAGCGGGAAGAATTTCTCCTTTTCTCCCTTGTCATCCTTCTTCAGATAGGAATTTGCGAGAGGAGACATCCCAAGGTCGAGAAACACATTCTCCAGAGGAGCACTACAGAATCTGCAGGTACATGTTTCATCCGAATGCGACGACGGTGTCGCCGCCGAATTGAAGGACTGCACAGCGACTTCTTGATTCAACATGGGTACGCTCCTGATGCGCGTTCGCGTTATCTCGCACCGGCACCGTATTTGTCTGCGCACCCGTTCACTTGACCTCTGTCAAGTTATCATAACTACTTTATTTGACGGATGGGATTGCGGATTGGCGCGGCGCCTTGCGGCAATCGTTTGTTCGATGTTAGTCGGCCATCGGAATGAGACTGTGCGCCGGTTCGCTGCTCGCGGGCGTG
>NZ_JBFULE010001767.1:0-520 GCF_056400485.1 Roseateles sp. P5_B10 | reverse complement strand
GGATGGTGATTGCCGGGGCGCTTGCGTTGACACTCGGTGTCGTCCCCGCGAAGGCGGGGACCCATAACCACCGAAAGAGTGGTTGGGGCGTATTCGCAGGCGTCCTGGATAGAGCCGAGAAGACGGAGGCTATGGGTCCCCGCCTTCGCGGGGACGACACAGCGTGTGTTGTTACTCCGCCGCCTTGTCGAACCGGTCGTCCAGCGCATAGCCGGCGCCGCGCACGGTGCGGATCGGATCGGGCTCACCGGCGGGATTGAGCAGCTTGCGCAGGCGGCCGATATGCACGTCGACGGTGCGCTCGTCGATATAGATGTCGCGGCCCCAGACGCTGTCGAGCAACTGCTCGCGGCTGAATACGCGGCCCGGATGTTCCAGGAAGAACTCCAGCAGGCGATATTCGGTCGGACCGAGATCGATCGGACGGCTTGAGCGCACAACGCGGCGCTTGTCGCGGTCGAGTTCGATATCGCCGAAAGCGAGCACGGTGGCGAGACGCTCGGGAGCTGCACGACGGAGC
>NZ_JBFULE010001766.1:0-521 GCF_056400485.1 Roseateles sp. P5_B10 | reverse complement strand
CAACTGGAAAGGTTCAAGCGCAAGATGGCCTACGTCGTGGCGATTCATCAGGCGCATCTCAGCCGTGGCATGCGCCGGCCCATCGAGCGATTGATCGCGAAGGTCGCGCAGCGAATCAACGACGCCAAGGCGCCGTCCAGCAGCGCGGTGATGGGATGGCTGCGCGCCTATGAGTCGTCGCAGCATGCGCCGCAGTCATTGGTCGACGGCAACGCGCATCGCGTCCGCACCAGCAAGCTCACGCCGGAGATGGATCGGCTCGTCTCCGAGTCGCTTCGCAAGTACTACCTGACGCGGGATCGCTACTCGCTGCGCCACACCCTCGCCATGATCCACGCGCAGGCGAAGTCGTTGGCGGCACAGGGCAGGCTGGCCGCCGCGGAATCCCGGATCAGCCTCAGCACGTTGTCGCGACGGGTCAGTGCGATGGATCAGTACCGCGTCATCGAGGCACGGGAGGGTGCGGCGCGTGCTCGCATGGTGACGCGGACCGCGATGGATGGCACGGTTGCGAGATACCC
>NZ_JBFULE010001765.1:0-521 GCF_056400485.1 Roseateles sp. P5_B10 | reverse complement strand
CCAAACAACTTGGCTACCCGATCCAGCTCATCCTCATCAGCCTGCACACCCTTTTCCTCACCGTCCTGCTGCTTCCTGAGGGTTGAGAGCTGCGCATCCGATTGTTTTACGGCATCCTCCAGAAAGCTCCGTTCCTTACGATAGTCAAGCTGCGCAGTCTTTAGTGACGCCGCCTCGGATTGCACGATCGCCTCGATGACGGAGGCCGGCAAAGATACTTCACTAGGTATCTTCTGATCGAAGCTGTCATTGCCCTGGAGTTCCGCATTGGTGCGGATCACGTGGAGATACTCTTTGATGTACTCGGTCGACAAAGATTGGTAATCGCGCAACAGATCTGCCGGATCGACGGCACCGATCTGACCGCGAGAGCGCAACAGGCTAAAGCCACCGGCCACCGCGACGGCTTGGCGTACAGTCATGGACGCGCGATACACCAACTGTCCGGGCGTGAGAACGTCGCCAGTGACATAGATCGGTCGGTAGTCCACGACGCTTGTGATCACATCTCCGGGCTTGAT
>NZ_JBFULE010001764.1:0-521 GCF_056400485.1 Roseateles sp. P5_B10 | reverse complement strand
CCACCGTGACAGTGGCGAATTGATCGGTGACGATCGGGAGTTCGCCCTGCTGGGCCTGGACGGGCTCGGCCTCAACGGGGACCGGCACGGCGTTGCGGTTTGGCGCGGGGCGCGTGACATGCGTATGTGCGGTGCGCGACGGCACCGGCTTGCGGCGCACGATCGGGCTAGGCGCGGTGACTTCCACCGCCGGAAGCTGCGTCTGCGCGTGCGCAGATTGCGGGAGGCAGCTCAGTCCCACCACGGCGGATGTGCCGAGCAGGAGGGCGCGCTTGAATTGAATCGACATGGGTTTGTCCTGACTTCACCGGCTGCGCATCGTTGCGCTCGGGCCGGGACTCGCGGTGATGCGAATCTCACTTCGGTTGCACTGCGCGCGAGGAATTCGCGGCAGCGATCGTCAAAGGTGATGTCAGGATGTGGGAGGACCGCGCGGCTGCGATGCACCGCTGATAGCGTCGAGTTGGTCGTATTCAGCTTCGGTGATCCGCTGCAGCAGGACGGCGGCCTGCGGCAACAGC
>NZ_JBFULE010001763.1:0-522 GCF_056400485.1 Roseateles sp. P5_B10 | reverse complement strand
CGCTGATCGTCTATAGCGCCGTGTTCGTCGAGGGCTGCTGCATCCTCGGCCTGTTTCCCTATATTTCGTCATTCCTGTTCGACCGCGGCGTGACCAGCCTCTCCATCGCCGGTCTCGTGCTCGCCTGTTTCGCCGTCGGTGGCCTGTTCTACACAGCGACCGTGTCGCGCATGCTGGCGCGGCTCGGCATCAACGGCATGATGATCTATGGCGGCATCGTGATTGCGATCCAGCTTGCCGCGACTGCCTTCAGCCCCAACTGGCAGATCCAGGCACTGAGCCTGCTGCTGATGGGCTGGGGCTTTTACATGCTGCACGGCTCGCTGCAGATATTCTCGACAGAGCTCTCGCAGGAAGCCCGCGCCAGCGCCATGTCGCTGCACGCCTTCTGCTTCTTCATGGGCCAATCGGTCGGCCCGATCGCCTACGGCTTCGGTCTCGCCCATGCCGGCAAGATGCCGACGCTGCTGATCAGCGCGGCGGCGGTGTTTGTGCTGGGGTTTGCGAGCGCAAAGCTGTTGA
>NZ_JBFULE010001762.1:0-523 GCF_056400485.1 Roseateles sp. P5_B10 | reverse complement strand
GTACTGTTGCGCTTCGGCTTATTAGCGCGGCCATCAAGACGCTGAACCCCAAGGTCTCCGCCGGCGCATGAGAAGACGCGCTCGCTCAAGTGCTGCACTTGGGCAACCCTGCCTACGCTCAGAGGGTCATGCCTTCACGCCGCCGGTTTTGGTGGCGGCGATCGCCTTGCTCTCCTTACGAAGCTTCGTAGACACGGGGCAAACCTGCTGTACGAAGCTGGTGAGGGTGTTGGCGAGGCTGCCGTCGCGATCTCGGGCACGTCGATACGCAGCGGCCCGTCCTCGGTCAGCACGGTCTTGGCGCTCTTGCCGTTGCGCTGGTTCGTCGCTTGGGCCGGCTTGGCCGCGCCGGGCGTGTAGCCCAGGTGGTGGCTCAGCTCGCCGCCCAGCATCTGTTCGATCAACGCCTTCTTGAAGGCCATCGAGGCTTGCTGGATCTCCTGGCCCTTCATCCGAGCTGTCCTGCGGGGAACTTCGTCTTGACCACTCAATCCGGCACCAAGTGTCGCAAACAGCGACCGTC
>NZ_JBFULE010001761.1:0-523 GCF_056400485.1 Roseateles sp. P5_B10 | reverse complement strand
CCCATGAACTGCGTCGTCGCCCCCATGGCGATCTGCTGCGATCCCGTTGCAGTCTCGCCGGAGGCCTGCGTCAGCCCGGTGGCGGTCAGTCCGCCATAGACCAGCGGAATGCCGCCATTGCGGTTGAAGTAATTGACCAGCGCGCTACCGACGCCGGACTGATTGCCGCTGAGGCCGGTGTTCGGCGGCGCGATGAAGGCAAGCGCCAGATCCAGATAGGCATTGTTGGCGTCGTAGCTCAGGCTGGTCCTGAAGCCTGACGGCAGATTGCTGTTAACGAGCGCGTTGAAGGTGGTGCCACCAAGACCGCCGGTAGCGTTGAGGATGGTGTATTGCCTGACAACGTAAGAGCCCGCCGCGAAGCTGGCATTGACAGTGCCGCCGTTCAGCGTAGCGCTGCCGGTGACATTGGTGCGGTCGGATGAATACGGCGAGACCTCGACATTGTAGTTCGACCCGGCGCCGAAGGTCAGGTTGCCATTGACGGTGATGGTGCCGATCGAGTTGCCCGGCGCCAGTGTGC
>NZ_JBFULE010001760.1:0-523 GCF_056400485.1 Roseateles sp. P5_B10 | reverse complement strand
CTGGCGGACGCGACCTATATCGAGCCGATCACACCCGAGATCGTCGCCAAAATCATTGAGAAGGAGCGCGGCGACCGCTCCAAGGGTTTTGCGCTGCTGCCGACCATGGGCGGCCAGACCGCGCTGAACTGCGCGCTGTCGCTGCGCCAGCAAGGCACGCTGGAGAAGTTCGACGTCGAGATGATCGGCGCCACCGCCGAAGCGATCGACAAGGCCGAAGACCGCCAGCTGTTCCGCGAGGCGATGACGAAAATCGGGTTGGAGACGCCGAAGTCGCGGCTCGCCAACGCATCCGCGCTGAAGAAGCAGTATCGCGAGCAGCACCAGGCCGAAAAAGCCAAGCTGACGGGAGACGCGCTCGCCGAGCACGAGCGGCAGTGGGTGCTGCATGAAGGCGACCGCCGCAAGCGCTATCAGGAACATGCCCTCGGCCAGGCGCTGATGGCGCTGTCCGAAATCGGTCTGCCCGCGATTATCCGTCCGTCCTTCACCATGGGCGGCACCGGCGGCGGCATCGCTTACA
>NZ_JBFULE010001759.1:0-524 GCF_056400485.1 Roseateles sp. P5_B10 | reverse complement strand
GTACTTCTCGGCATCGAAGATCTGCTTGATGACCTTGTTGGCGCGTTCGACCACGGCCGACAGCTCCTCGTTCTTGCGTTGGGTCAGGTCTTCCTGCCACTCGCGGCGCTTGCGCTGCAAGTCACGCTCCTGCTCGACGATGTCGCGCTGGCGGCGGTTGCGCTCAGCTTCGGACAGCGTGGGCGCGTCCTTTTCCAGCTTCTCGGCAGCGCCGCGCAGCTTGGTCTCCAGATCGCGCAGGTCTTTCTCGCGCTTGCCAAACTCAGTCTCCAACTTGACCTGGGCTGCCTTGGCCAAGTTGGCCTCGCGCAGCACGCGCTCGCTGTTGACGTAGCCGATCTTCAGTTCCTGGGCTTGCACCACCGTGGTGGCCACCATCATCGATGCGGCCAGGGCCATCGATTGCAAGAGCTTGCTCATCATCAGAATGCAGTCCCGATCTGGAATTGGAATTTTTCGATTCTATCCGTCCGCGCCTTGCGAACGGGCTTGCCGTAACTCAGCCGCAGCGGGCCCATCGGCGA
>NZ_JBFULE010001758.1:0-524 GCF_056400485.1 Roseateles sp. P5_B10 | reverse complement strand
GCCATAGCCTGGTGCGCATCGCCTGCGATGACGCACCGGTTGCGACCTGCGGCCTTCGCCGCATAGAGCGCCTTGTCGGCAGCTTCGACCAGTCCCGTCCACTCCATCGTCACCAGCGGCTTCACGCTGGCGACGCCGACACTGACCGTGAGCATCGCCGGATCCGCCGGCACCTGTTCAACGCGGCGCCGAATGGTTTCGGCAACCTCATAGGCATCCTGCACGGTCGCACCGGGCAACAGCACGGCGAACTCTTCCCCGCCATAGCGTGCGGCACAGTCGCCGGCGCGCTTCGCCGCTCCAGCGATGCAATTCGCGATCGCGATCAGGGCGGTGTCTCCGGATTGATGACCGAAGCTGTCGTTGAAAACCTTGAAATGGTCGGCGTCGATCAACAGCAGTGCCATCGGCCGTGAATGCCTGATGGCACGACGCCATTCCAGCTCCATCGCCGCATCGAATTTGCGGCGATTGCGTAGGCCAGTCAGCCCATCCGTCGTCGCCAGTTCTTCGAGCTTGTGCTC
>NZ_JBFULE010001757.1:0-525 GCF_056400485.1 Roseateles sp. P5_B10 | reverse complement strand
GCCTGGAACAACCATTCGTCCGGCCCCAGCCAATAGACCGACCGGCCGCCGACCGCCGCGAAGCGGCAGGCCTCAAGGCTCGGCTTGACGCCAAAATGCGCCCCCGCAGCCTCGACCGCCTCGGTCTTGCCGCGAAACACCAGCTTCGCCGCATCGGGAAGAATCGAGAGCGTCGTGGTGGGCGCAGCAGTGGTGCCGGATGACTGCATTGGGGACAACGCGTTCGAACGCATGACCGCGGGACTAAGCATTCAAACGTTCCCCCTTCGGATCGAACAATATCGAGTCGACGACTTTCGCCTTGATCACACCGTCCGGCATCGGGATCGAGAGCTCCTCACCCATCCGCGAGCGACCGCCGCGAACGAGTGCCAGCGCGATCGAGCGGTTCAGCGTCGCGCTCCAGTAGGAGGAGGTGACATGACCGATCATCGGCACCGGAATCGGATGGGTGGGATCGAGCACGATCTGGGCGCCCTCTTCGAGAACCACCTTGGGGTCCGTCGTCAGCAACCCGACCAGTTG
>NZ_JBFULE010001756.1:0-525 GCF_056400485.1 Roseateles sp. P5_B10 | reverse complement strand
CGCCAGATCTGCGTGGCTTCGGCGATTCCGACGCGCCGGCTGATGGCTACACCAAGGCGGCGATGGCGCGCGATATCCATGCGCTGGTGGTCGGCCTGAAATATCCCAAGGTGAAAATTGTCGGGCACGACATCGGTCTGATGGTCGCCTATGCCTATGCTGCGCAATATCCGGCCGAGGTCGATCGTATCGCGCTGATGGATGCGTTCCTGCCCGGCGTCGGCGACTGGACCCATGTCTGGCTGCTGCGCGATCTCTGGCATTTTCATTTCTACGGCAAGACGCCGCTGGCGCTGGTAGCGGGCCGCGAGCGCATTTACCTCGAACACTTCTGGAATGATTTCGCGGCGGACCCGAAGAAGTCGGTGCCGGAAAAGGACCGCGTGTTTTACGCCAAGGCCTATGCGAAGCCCGGCCACATGGCAGCCGGTTTCGAGGTCTTCCGCGCTTTTGAGAAAGATGCCGCCGAGTTTGCCGAACTTGCCAAGACCAAACTGCCAATGCCGATGCTGGTTCTCTCCGGTG
>NZ_JBFULE010001755.1:0-526 GCF_056400485.1 Roseateles sp. P5_B10 | reverse complement strand
AACTTCATCAGCGGGAACAGGATGGCGCCACCCGTCTGGCGGAAGTCCGGATGCACGGCCAACGCTGAAATCTCGGCGATCTGGCCCTGCTTGGCGCGCACCTCACTGAGGTCGAAGACCGACTGCAGCGGAAAGCCGAACACACCCTCGCGGATCATGGACATGGTACCGACGACGCGGCCGTCGTACTTGGCGCACAGCGTGGTTGTCGTCGGCAGCGCGTGATACATGGTGACGCGCAGGCCTGAGGGCGACGGCTTCATGAAACCGCTGGCCACGTAGGCATCATGCAGGATGCGGAAGCAGTCCTCGAGCTCCTCGCGGGTCTCGGCGACCTTGAGCTCCAGCCTTGGATCCGGCGCCGGGTCGCAGTCGATCATGCCGCGATAGATGGCATGCCGTGTGTCACGCGGCAGTCGGCCGAAGCCCCGCCGCATCAACTGGTGCAAGCGTTTTCTGAAGCTGGCTTGTTTGATCTTCATGACGCTGCCCGGTCGATCCGAGGGTTAGTTGAGCAACAGATTAC
>NZ_JBFULE010001754.1:0-526 GCF_056400485.1 Roseateles sp. P5_B10 | reverse complement strand
GTTGTCGACGGCGATCGGCTGACCGAGATGTTTCGACGCCGCGTCCGCAATCGCGCGCATCGAGATGTCGGTGGAGCCACCGGCGGGCCATGGCACGATCAGTGTGATCGGCTTGGTCGGATAGTCCTGCGCCTGGGCTGCACCGCTGAACATGGTGGCGGCCGCGACGAGCGCGACAGCAGCGGACAAGGCAAGGCGATTGCGTTGCAACATGTGTTTCTCCCTCTGCGATTCCGGGGGTGATGCCCGGACCGGCTGTATTTTTATTGTCGTTCAGTCTAGCCCGGAACAAACCCAGGAAAAGGACATGTTTCGAACCGGGCTACGAACGCGTCTTGCGTCTTTGGCAATCAACGATGATTTCACCGCCGCCGCAATTCGCAATCAGGATGAGCCATGCGACATTCCGTCTGCACGCGGAGATCGCCCGGCTGACATATTGATCGCAGCGGACAAGAAATTCCGCCTGCAAAAATAACTGAAAAATTTTCATCCGACATGTCGGATCGCGGCGGGCTCATGCGTC
>NZ_JBFULE010001753.1:0-527 GCF_056400485.1 Roseateles sp. P5_B10 | reverse complement strand
GTACCGCGATGTTCGGCATCGCCTCTGCGGGCGCGTTTTTCGCCATGGCCGATGCGCAGCAAATCAGGGAAGCCACCTAAGTGAGCCGATTGAAGTGAGCCGGACGAGTGAGCCGATGCTGAAGACCGACGCGGACGCTGCGGATATCGGCGAATCCCGTCTGTACAACTCGGCTGAGTTTTTCAAACGTGCGAGGGCACGCCTGAATTTCGATGTGCCCGAGGGGCTCACGGACGCCAGCATCATTCCCGTCACCGGCGATGCCGGGAACGACCGCATGATCCAGATTGTGGCGCAGGAGCGGCCGATCCGCCCGGCCGCGGTCCTGATCGGCATCGTCGAACACGAACAACCAACCGTGCTGCTCACCCAGCGCTCCGCGCATCTCAACGATCATGCCGGACAGATCTCGTTTCCCGGTGGCAAGATCGATCCGACCGATGCCTCGCCGCTGGACGCTGCGTTGCGCGAAGCCGAGGAGGAAATCGGCCTCGATCGCTCCTTCGTCGAGCCGATCGGCTATCTCG
>NZ_JBFULE010001752.1:0-527 GCF_056400485.1 Roseateles sp. P5_B10 | reverse complement strand
GCTCATGAGAGTGCGGGGAAGGATCCGACTTGGGACGTATGAGGTCGCTTCGATCAGGTAGTTCGGCGCTGTTTCGCGCCGCGGCCTTTTGCATCGTTCTTCCCGGACTCGCGGCCAGCCTGCTGGCTTCGGTCGCGTCCTCTGCCCAAGCTGCGGCGGTTCTCGAAGAACGCAAACTCCCGATGCGCTTCACCTGGGTTGCCTGCGAGCCGAATTGCCGTGGCTGGATCGGTGCGGTGGGGATTGTCACCGGCGACACCGTCAGGGATTTCGACGAGTTTTCCAAGGGCCGCGATCTGACTGACGCGACAGTGGTGCTGGATTCCAGCGGCGGCTCGGTCAATGACGCCATCACCATGGGCCGGCGCTGGCGCAAGCTTGGTCTGCGCACCACAGTCGGTATCACGGTCGACCTGCAATCATCCTCGGGCGTCATGAAGCCGGCGGTCGTGCCGCAGGCCTATTGCGAATCCATGTGCGTGTTCCTGCTACTGGCGGGCAAGACCCGCTATGTGGCCGAGGAATCT
>NZ_JBFULE010001751.1:0-528 GCF_056400485.1 Roseateles sp. P5_B10 | reverse complement strand
GCTCAGGCCGTGCTCGCGGTCGCGATCCTGCGTATTCCGGTTTGAGGCCGGGTACGCTAGTCCAACGCAATGAGTCACCCCGCGCCAGACCTGCAAAGAATCGTCACCGAAATCGCCGACGAGATGGCGCAGCGCACCGACCGCGGCGAGGTTGCGAGCTATATTCCGGAGCTCGCCGGCATCAATCCTAACCAGTTCGGGCTCGTGGTCATCGATGCGGATGGCCAGGTGGCGACCGGCGGCGATGCCGATGTGCCGTTCTCGATCCAGAGTATCTCGAAGGTTTTCACGCTAACCTTGGCGCTTGGCATGGTCGGCGACCGGTTGTGGAAGCATGTCGGCCGCGAGCCGTCGGGCAATCCATTCAACTCCATCGTCCAGCTCGAACGCGAGCGCGGCGTGCCGCGTAACCCCTTCATCAATGCCGGCGCTATCGCCGTCACTGATGTCATCCTGTCCGGCCATCAGCCGCGCGAGGCAATCGGCGAAATCCTGCGCTTCATGCAGTTTCTGGCTGGCGACGACAGC
>NZ_JBFULE010001750.1:0-528 GCF_056400485.1 Roseateles sp. P5_B10 | reverse complement strand
CGCCCAGGGCGTACTTGACCGAGTGATGCTCCTCGAAGCGGCTCTTGAGCCCCTTCAGGATCTCGATGGTCTGCTCGACCGAAGGCTCGGCGACATCGATCTTCTGGAAGCGCCGGCTCAGCGCCGCGTCCTTCTCGAAGATGCCGCGGTACTCGGTGAAGGTGGTCGCGCCGATKCACTTCATCGCGCCGCTGGACAGCGCCGGCTTGAGCAGGTTGCTCGCGTCCAGCGTGCCGCCCGAGGCCGCACCGGCGCCGATCAGCGTGTGGATCTCGTCGATGAAGAGGATGGCGCTGGGTTGGTCCTTCAGCGCCTTCAGAACCGCCTTCAGGCGCTGCTCGAAGTCGCCGCGGTACTTGGTGCCCGCCAGCAGCGCGCCCATGTCCAGCGAGTAGACGACGGCGTCGGCGAGGACCTCAGGGACTTCGCCTTCGGTGATCCTCCAGGCCAGGCCTTCAGCGATGGCCGTCTTGCCCACGCCGGCCTCGCCGACCAGCAGCGGGTTGTTCTTGCGCCGGCGGCACAGCA
>NZ_JBFULE010001749.1:0-528 GCF_056400485.1 Roseateles sp. P5_B10 | reverse complement strand
CTGGACGCCAACTGCGACCGCGTCGGCATCACGCAGTTCAAGATGAACGACAAGCGCCAGGGCATCGTGCACGTCATCGGCCCCGAGCAGGGCGCGACGCTGCCGGGCATGACCGTCGTCTGCGGCGACAGCCACACCTCCACGCACGGGGCCTTCGGCGCGCTGGCGCATGGCATTGGCACCAGCGAGGTCGAGCATGTGCTGGCCACGCAGACACTGTCGGCCAAGAAGGCCAAGAACCTGCTCGTCAAGGTCGAAGGCCAATGCCCCAAGGGCGTCGGCGCGAAGGACATCGTGTTGGCCATCATCGGCAGGATCGGCACGGCTGGCGGCAATGGCTACACCATCGAGTTTGCGGGCGCCGCTATCCGCTCACTCTCGATGGAAGGTCGCATGACCGTCTGCAACATGGCCATCGAGGCCGGTGCGCGCGCCGGGCTCATCGGCGTGGACGAAACGACCATTGCCTACGTGAAAGGCCGCCCCTTCTCCCCGCAGGGCGTGGAGTGGGACCAGGCCGTCGCCTAC
>NZ_JBFULE010001748.1:0-528 GCF_056400485.1 Roseateles sp. P5_B10 | reverse complement strand
CTGCCAATGGTGGTTCGTATCGTACGTCGCTGTCCGATGCCGATCGCGACGGTCGCAACCTGTTCGTCCATTGGGCGAAGGAGGCGGGTCTAGCTGTTACTGTCGATAAGATTGGCAACATCTTTGCCCGCCGCGAAGGGCAGGACAGCACGTTCTCGCGAATATGGTGCTCGAACGCGCACGCCGACCCGGTGATTGATGTTGGTCGACCATTCTTGAGCGAACCGATACGTCTGGAATTGAGAACTAAACCAATTTGAGGAGGCAGGGAAATGAGTGACTTTACATCGTGGTGGAGCGAGGAAACGAAGTCTCAGGAACTGAATGGCGATATTCCATCGCCAGCATCTGGGCCTTCGCGCCGCGCGCTGCTGAAGGCGGGCGTTGCGGCTGCTGCCGTTGCTCCGTTTCTGATGCGCGTCGATGATGCGATCGCGCAGGGCATCGCGCCGAAGCGCGGCGGCACGCTGACCAGCCTGCTGACGCCAGAGCCACCGGTGCTGATGGTCGGCGTTAATGCCCAGGGGC
>NZ_JBFULE010001747.1:0-529 GCF_056400485.1 Roseateles sp. P5_B10 | reverse complement strand
GCTATGACCTTGCCGATGAAGTCTCCACCTCGATGGCGCCGGCTGCTTCGCCGCGCGCTGTCGCTTGTTCTGTCCCTTCAGGAACATTGACTATGGCCATTAATAAACTTCACGATGAATTCCGCACCGTCGATATGTCCTCGGGATGGGAGACGCCCGCGGGTTATCCGGCAGGCATCCAGCAGAAGATCCTGTCCGGGGCGCTCGACGAAGTGAACAAGCGTGGTAGCCGCACCCGCCTGCTGCGTTTCGAGCCGGGCGTCTACACCACCGAACCGTTCGTGCACGAATATTGGGAAGAAGTGTTCCTGTTTACCGGCGACCTGATCGTCGGCAATGACAAGCAGGGCAATGGCGGCGAGTCCTTCAAGCCGAACACCTATGCCTGCCGTCCGCCCGGCGCCTATCACGGCCCGTTCAAGTCGATCGGCGGCTGCGTGCTGATGGAAATCCACTATTTCGATCCGGCCTGAGCCGTTTCGCGTCTCCTCCTGATTGGGGCGCGCTTTCTTTGTGGCGCGACCGCTGC
>NZ_JBFULE010001746.1:0-529 GCF_056400485.1 Roseateles sp. P5_B10 | reverse complement strand
TTCTTGACGACCGTACGGTATTTGGAGCGAAGCGCAGTATTCGCGGCGTTGAGCTTGGCGTCCTGGCGGACGCGCTTGAGACCCGACGCCAGGCGAACCGTCTTCTTCTTGGCTTTGGAGCTGGTAGCCATGCTGTATCTATACCCAGTTGGTGCAAAGACGACGAGTATAGCCCGAAATCAGGGTTAAAGCCAAGTGCCTGGGACGAGTATCGAAGAAGGCGCCATTCACGACACAGATAATCCGCCGCCATGAATCTGCTGCGCGCTGCGTCGACCATTTCCCTGCTGACCCTGACCTCGCGCATCACCGGCCTTGTCCGCGAAACCATGGTGGCGGGCCTTTTCGGCGCCACCGGAATGACCGATGCGTTTCTCGTCGCGTTCCGGATCCCGAACCTGCTGCGACGTCTGTTTGCTGAGGGCGCATTTTCGCAGGCCTTCGTGCCGCTGCTGGCGGCGACGCGGGCCACCGAGGGCGAAGCGGCAACGAAGCGCCTCATCGACGCCGTCGCGACCGTGCTGTTATG
>NZ_JBFULE010001745.1:0-529 GCF_056400485.1 Roseateles sp. P5_B10 | reverse complement strand
ATATTCCGCCTCGAAAGCCGCGGTGATCTCGTTGATGCGTTCGGCGGCGATGGAATGCGGGCCCCGCGGCATCCGCATCAATGCGGTGGCGCCGGGCCGCGTCGTCACCGACATGATGCTGGCCTCGGGGATCGCCGACATGTCGGCCGTCGCAGCCGGCCTGCCGATCCGGCGTATGGGCCAGCCGCATGAAGTCGCGGAAGCCGTGGTATGGCTCGCGTCCGACGATGCCGGCTACATCGTCGGCCATGTGTTATCGGCRGATGGCGGCTTCAGCGCGACCTGACGACATTCGCGCATCATTGCGTTGCAACAGACGAGCAGGACTGCAGATCAGCACCGTGTGACTTGCAACGGCCAGGCCCTTGGCAACGTCCTTGCCATCGTCAAAGATCACAAGCCGATTACCAAAGCCACCGCGACAGGTCAGCCTGAGGCGATGGAGATGGATCTKCGCGTCGCATGCTGCCACCGCGCGACGTCGGCGCATGTCATGACGATCCGGAGTATCTGACCGACCAACGACATC
>NZ_JBFULE010001744.1:0-530 GCF_056400485.1 Roseateles sp. P5_B10 | reverse complement strand
CGTCCGCACTTTCCTGAACGCGTAACCGGCAGCCGCATGATCCCCGGCGAGAGGTCGACGCGATCATACGCACTCTATCCATGAGAGTTATTTCGGAGGATAAAATGAAAATAGAGAAAGTCGAAGTCGAACGTTTAAGCCTTACGAGCGCAAAGCCATTCGATGCCGTTGTGGCCGCATTCAAGTCGGCGATCGGGCAGCCTGATATAGTCGAATTCTTCAAGGCGTCGAGGGCGGCAGATTCCTTCCCGGAATTGGAGCGCGTTGTGCAGGGCGCGCTCGGCCGTACGGGTTTTATGCTCTTTGCGGAATTCGACTTGGGCGCCGTTCTCCGTCTCGAATCTAGTTCAAAGACGCCCAGCAGTATGCGTTTTGTGGTGGGCAATCCACTCATCATGAAAGAAATGGTCAAACACGTACCCGATGCTGGATCTTACGCTCCAGTGACAATCCTCATTGATGAACGTTCCGATGGCGTGCATCTCTCCTATGACAGGATGGAGAGCTATCTCATGCCATATGGCAGCGCA
>NZ_JBFULE010001743.1:0-531 GCF_056400485.1 Roseateles sp. P5_B10 | reverse complement strand
AGACCGAGGCGACAACGAGGTCGATGATCAGGAATGGCAGGAACAGCAAGAAGCCGATTTCGAAGGCGCGCTTCAGCTCCGAGATCATGAAGGCCGGCACGAGGATCCGCAGCGACATGTCCTCCGGTGTCGCCGGCACCGGTTCGCCCGAGAGGTCCATGAACAGTTTGAGATCCTTCTCGCGCACGTTCTTCTGCATGAAGCCGCGCAGCGGAATGGATGCACGTACCAAAGCTTGTTCGACGGTGATGTCGTTGGAGATCAGCGGCTTGATACCGTCGTCATAGGAACGTTGCAGCACCGGCCCCATTACGAAAGCCGTAAGGAACATCGCCAGCGCGATGATCACCGAGTTCGGCGGCGCTGTCGCCGTACCCAATGCGGTGCGCAGCAGCGACAGCACGACCACGATGCGTGTGAACGACGTCATCATGATCAGGATCGACGGTGCGATCGACAGCACCGTCAACAACGCAATCATCTGCACGGCACGTTCGGTGACGCCGCCGCCACCGCCGCCGAGATTGATGC
>NZ_JBFULE010001742.1:0-531 GCF_056400485.1 Roseateles sp. P5_B10 | reverse complement strand
CCTATCGAAGAGCAGATCAACGGCGTCGAGAACATGCTCTATATGAGCAGCCAGGCGACCACCGACGGCAGGATGACTCTTAACGTCACCTTCCGCCTCGGCACCGATCCCGACAAGGCGCAGCAGCTGGTGCAGAATCGCGTTTCGCAGGCCGAGCCGCGTCTCCCTGCGGAAGTCCGTGCGCTTGGTGTGACCACAATCAAGAGCGCGCCTGACCTGACCATGGTCGTGCATTTGCTGTCGCCGAACGACCGCTATGACATGACCTATCTGCGCAATTACGCCGTGCTCAACGTCAAGGATCGCCTCGCGCGCATCGAAGGCGTCGGTCAGGTGCAGCTGTTCGGCTCGGGCGACTACTCTATGCGTGTCTGGCTCGATCCGCAGAAGGTCGCCGAGCGCGGTCTGTCGCCGGGCGATGTCGTGCGCGAAATCCGTGCGCAGAACGTGCAGGCAGCAGCGGGGCAGGTGGGCGGTTCGCCCAATGAGCCCGGCCTGGATCTGCAGCTCTCCATCAACGCGCAGGGGCGC
>NZ_JBFULE010001741.1:0-532 GCF_056400485.1 Roseateles sp. P5_B10 | reverse complement strand
GGATGACGCCGCCGAAGCCGAAATCGGCTGGGTCATCGATCTGGTGACGGAGGTCCGCTCGGTGCGTGCCGAGATGAACATCGTGCCGGCGACATTGACGCCACTGGTGCTGGCCGGTGCGTCTGCGGAAACTCAAGCCCGTGCCCAGCGCTGGAGCGATGTCGTGAAGCGCCTCGCGCGTCTCGGCGAGATATCCTTTGCCGATGTCGCCCCGCAGGGTGCTGTGCAGCTCTTGATCCGCGGTGAAGTCGCAGCGCTGCCGTTGAAGGGCGTGATCGATCTCGGCGCCGAGAAGACGCGTCTCGACAAGGAACTCGTGAAAGCCGAAGCCGATATCAAGCGCGCTGACGCCAAACTCTCCAACGAGAAATTCGTCGCCAACGCCGCGGAAGAGATCGTCGAGGAAGAGCGCGAGAAGCGCGAGGCAGCCGAGGCCCGTAAGGCCAAGACGCTGGAAGCGCTAGAGCGACTCAAGAACGCAGTGTGAGCGGAAACGGTTTGCTGAGATAACGCGAGCCGCGCACCCCATAGC
>NZ_JBFULE010001740.1:0-534 GCF_056400485.1 Roseateles sp. P5_B10 | reverse complement strand
GCGCTGAAATAGCCGCTCATCCACCAGCCGATCAGAGCTTGGCGTTCAGTATCCGTCTTCAGGAATTGCCCGCAAGTGATCTGCGAAAGATCAATCACGACTTGCGCGTTGACCGGCGATATCGGAGTGCCGATCAGCACAAGGCAGCATGACGCGATGTATCTGTTCATACCTTCCCCATTTCTCTTGTGACACCTATCGGCTTGTCGCCCGCTGAAGTCCCGACATAACCGTTTGCGTTGGATTGGAAGCGCACCAGGACTTTAAGTTGGCGACGTTCCGGGCATACGCATCCAGATCCACATAGACATAGCCGGTCTTCTGATTGAACCAACCACTCATCCATGCCGAGAAAACGGCAGAGTCCGACGCAGACAGAGCCAGGTACTGCGCGCAGTTGACCCGCGCCATGTCCAAGGACACTTGAGCTTGTGCCACCGATGTGAAGACCAGGCCAATGAGCGAGAGGTAGGACAGCTTCTTCATGATGCACTCCTTATGCGAACACCTTCTTGATCTCGCCGGAGCAAACGT
>NZ_JBFULE010001739.1:0-534 GCF_056400485.1 Roseateles sp. P5_B10 | reverse complement strand
CTCCAACCTGCTGATCATGGTCATCGTCGGCGGCTACGAGACCTTCGTGTCGCGCATGGACCTCGACGGCCACCCCGACCAGCCCGAGTGGCTGAGCCACGTGAATGCCTCGGTGCTGAAGGTCAAGCTGGCCACGGCCATCATCGGCATCAGCTCCATCCACCTGCTGAAGACCTTCATCAACGCCGACAACTACGCCGAGAAGACGCTGATGTACCAGACCATCATCCACGTCGCCTTCCTGCTGTCGGCCATGGCCATCGCCTTCACGGACCGGCTGTTGCCGCAGCCGCCTCACGGCGAGAAGCACTAGAGCGTCAGTCAGCGGCCGACCATCTGCCCCGGCACCACCCAGGCGTCGAACTGCTCGGCCGTCACATGGCCCAGCGCCAGCGCCGCCTCGCGCAGGCTGCTGCCTTCCTTGTGCGCCTTCTTGGCGATCTGGGCGGCCTTGTCGTAGCCGATATGCGTGTTGAGCGCCGTCACCAACATCAGTGAGCGCGCCACCAACTCGGCAATGCGCCCCTCATTGGG
>NZ_JBFULE010001738.1:0-534 GCF_056400485.1 Roseateles sp. P5_B10 | reverse complement strand
CAACTGCAGTACGTGGCGGGACCAGATCTTTCCTTGATCACCGGCCAGATCCGGCACCCCGGGCCACAGCCAGTCCCAGCGCGATACGGGCACGCCGCGCGCCCTCAGTGCCTGGTAGACGGCATCCGGCTCGTCCACCCACAACGGGAAGACGTAGGGTGCGCTGCCCTCGGGCAAGGCCGGGAACAGGGGATGCATGCCCGCCTGGTTGGCCAGCGCCTGGGCCAGCGCGCGGTAGTGCTGCTGCCGCCTGGCGACGACGCGACCGCGGGACGTCAACAACGCCGCGCGCCTGGCAGCGCGCGTCGGTGCGCGATGGCACAGCGCCACGTCGATGCGTGCATAGTCGCCCGCTGGATCAAATTGGGCAGCTTGAGGCGCGGCCCTGGGCGCCGGCGCGCTGCCACCGCGCAGCAACTGCTTGAGAGCCAGCAGCGGGCTCGCCCAGAGGCGCCAGTGCCCCAGGCGGCCATGGCGCGCACTGATTTCCAGGTCGTCCAGCGACGCCTTCAGCTGGCCCTTCAGGCCCACGGG
>NZ_JBFULE010001737.1:0-534 GCF_056400485.1 Roseateles sp. P5_B10 | reverse complement strand
TGTCCAGACTGCCACCACACCGGCGTGCGCAGCTCGGCATCTCGCGCACCTTCCAGATCACCAACCTGTTCCCTACGCTGAGCGTGCAGGACAACATGATGCTGGCGCTGCGCGGATTGAAGCCGAAGAAGTTTTCGCTGTTCGGCTCGCCGGATCCGGACGACAGCGAGGCCGCGCGCATCGCGGCCGCGCTGAACGCTGCGCGGATTGCTGGGCGGGCCGAGATCATCGTCAAGGAAATGTCCTATGGCGAGCAGCGGCAGCTCGAAATCGCGATTGCGCTGGTGACGACGCCGACCATGTTGTTGCTGGATGAGCCCGCGGCCGGCCTGTCGCCGTCGGAGCGCTCGATGATTGCCGAGGTGATCCGCTCGCTCGACCCGGCAATTACCGTGATTCTGATCGAACACGACATGGATCTGGCGCTCGGTCTGGTTGACTACGTCACCTGTATGTTCGAAGGCCGCGTGCTGGTGGAGGAGTCGCCGGAAGGCATTCGCCGCAACGCCAAGGTCCAGGAAGTCTATCTCGGGA
>NZ_JBFULE010001736.1:0-535 GCF_056400485.1 Roseateles sp. P5_B10 | reverse complement strand
CTGCTGCAGGTCCGTGTCGAACTACAGGCGGATTGTTTGTCCGGCGTCTGGGTCAATCGCGAATCGAAGAAGCGGCCCGGTTTCCTGGAAGCCGGTGACATCGATGCCGCGCTGCAGACCGCGTCCGCCATCGGCGACGATACGCTGCAACGTCAGGCACAGGGCCGCGTCGTGCCGGACTCGTTCACGCATGGCTCGGCCGAACAGCGCAAGCGCTGGTTCATGACCGGCTATCAGCAAGGCACCGTGCAGGCCTGCAACACATTTGCGACGGATCGGCTGTGATGACATCGACCGATGTGACGAAAGACTTCGTGCCACTCAACATCGCGGTGCTGACGATTTCCGACACGCGGTCGCTCGAGGACGACAAGTCCGGCGCGACACTGGCCGATCGGCTGACATCGGCCGGTCACAGGCTGGCGAAGCGCGAGATCGTCACGGACGATGTCGAAGCGATCCGCAAGATCGTGCGCGTATGGATCGCCGATCCCGGCGTAGACGCCATCATCACGACCGGCGGCACGGGATTCAC
>NZ_JBFULE010001735.1:0-535 GCF_056400485.1 Roseateles sp. P5_B10 | reverse complement strand
GGTTGGCTCAGCTCAGATCAATGCGCCGCGGCTCATTCAGCCGCTTGCGCAACCTTCATGCGTCCGGCGGCGTCGAGCACCGATTTGACGATGTTGTGGTAGCCGGTGCAGCGGCAGATATTGCCTTCGAGCTCTTGGCGCACCGTCTCTTCATCGAGACCGCTGGCGTGGCGGTTTACGATGTCGATCGCCGACATGATCATGCCCGGCGTGCAGTAACCGCATTGCAGGCCGTGATTGTCGCGGAACGCCGCCTGCATCGGATGCAGCTGGTCGCCCTTGGCAATGCCTTCAATGGTGGTGACATTGGCGCCGTCGATCTGACCGACCAGAGTGGTGCAGGATTTCACGGCCTTGCCGTCGATATGGACGATGCAGGCGCCGCACTGGCTGGTATCGCAGCCCACATGGGTCCCGGTCAGATTGAGATTTTCACGGAGCAAATGGACGAGAAGCGTTCTGTCTTCGACCGTGGCAGAGACAGATTTGCCATTGACCGTCAGCTTGACTGTGGACACGCAGACCTCCCGGTATT
>NZ_JBFULE010001734.1:0-535 GCF_056400485.1 Roseateles sp. P5_B10 | reverse complement strand
GGTCACTGACGCCGTACATGCCAAAGGCGGCATCATCTTCCTGCAGTTGTGGCATGTCGGCCGTGCCTCACATTCCTCGTTCCAGCCCGGCGACGGGCTTCCGGTGGCGCCGTCAGCCATTGCGATCGACGCTATCACGCGGACGGCTTCAGGCGAGACGGTATCTTACGAAACACCCCGCGCTCTGGAGACCAGCGAGATTCCCGGCATTATCGACGCCTACCGGCAGGCCACGCGCAACGCCAGGGAAGCCGGCTTCGACGGCGTCGAGGTGCACGGCGCCAACGGCTATCTGCTCGAACAATTCCTGCAGACCCGCAGCAATCAGCGCACCGACCAGTATGGTGGCTCAATCGAGAACCGCGCCCGCCTGTTGCTCGAAGTGACCAATGCCGTCATCGGCGCCTGGAGCGCGGATCGTGTCGCCGTCCGCCTGTCGCCCTATGGTGTCTCGAATGACTCCGGCGAAGCCGATCCGATGCCGCTCTACAGCTATGTGGTCCGTTAGCTCGACAAACTCGGCCTCGCCTACCTC
>NZ_JBFULE010001733.1:0-535 GCF_056400485.1 Roseateles sp. P5_B10 | reverse complement strand
CAGTGACCTTGCCTGCATCTCGCGCGCCCAGGCCATCGATGCCGATCCACCACATCTTGCGGCGCGGCACTCGCACCGTCAGCTCACCGAGGGTTCGAATCTTCTGGGCTCGCAGCGCTGCGGCGGTTCGCGCGCCGAACCACATCTCCACTTCGTCCAGCAGCCGCGGCATCGGCACCGGGCTGACGATGAGCTCGTCAACGGCCTCCGTCAGATTCAGCGGGAGCTCAGAGCGGGCGAATGAGCTCCTTTCCGTCGCGTCGAATACCGCCTGCAGGCCAGGCCGGCGCCGGCGCTCGGCCGCATCGATCAGTCGCTGACGTGCCGCGCTGAGCAGAGCCCGGGACGATTGCCGTCACGGCCTRACCAACGCGTTGCCGATGGTAGTTGACCGGAGATCAACTCGAAATCGAAGACCTGTCCTGGCTGGTTGAACTGGGCTACATCCACCGCCATGGTGCCGACATGGCGCTTGACAGCTCGGCACCTGGGCGCGGCGACTTCCGGCAGGTACTGTTGCGCTTCGGCTTATTAG
>NZ_JBFULE010001732.1:0-536 GCF_056400485.1 Roseateles sp. P5_B10 | reverse complement strand
GCTCCAGGCTCTGCGAGATCAGCGTCTTGATCTCCCGGGCGGCTTCCGCGCTGCGGCCGGCCAGCAGCCGCACCTCGCCGGCGACGACTGCGAAGCCGCGGCCCTGCTCGCCGGCGCGTGCCGCTTCCACGGCGGCGTTCAGCGCCAGGATGTTGGTCTGGAAGGCAATGCCGTCGATGACGGAGATGATGTCGCCGATGCGGCGCGAGCTGTCGTTGATGCCCTTCATCGTGTCGACGACCTGCTTGACGACCTGGCCGCCTTCCGCAGCGACGTGCGAAGCGTTCTGCGCCAGCTGGTTGGCCTGCTGGGCGTTGTCGACGTTGTTGCGCACGGTGGCGCCGAGTTCGTCCATGGAGGCCGCCGTCTGCTGCAGCGCGCTGGCCTGGCTCTCGGTGCGGGCGCTCAGGTCCTGGTTGCCAGAGGCGATCTCCGAGCTCGCATTGGCCACCGACTCCGAGCCGTCACGCACCTGCTGCACGATGCTTGCCATGCTGTCGCGCATGGCTTTCACGCCCTGCATGACGCTCTCATGG
>NZ_JBFULE010001731.1:0-536 GCF_056400485.1 Roseateles sp. P5_B10 | reverse complement strand
AATCGTTGCCATCAGGGCGTTCCTCTGCCATAAGCCCAACCTTCGTCGCCCGGCTGATTAAGGGCTGCCGTGTCGACGACTGTGCTGACTTCTCGCAAGCGGCGATTAGTTGAGCATTTTCAACGCTCTAACGAGCATTTTAGCCAACGCTACGCCTTCCGGGGCGCTTTCTGCGTGGCAATAGGAGAGCCAAATGCCCAAGCTGAAGACCAAGTCGGGCGCTAAAAAGCGCTTTAAAGTCACCGGAACGGGTAAGGTTATGGCCGCCCATGCCGGTAAACGCCACGGTATGATCAAGCGGACGAAGAAGCAGATTCGTCAGCTCCGCGGCACCCGCGTGCTGTTCAAGACCGATGGCGACAACATCAAGCAGTACTTTCTGCCAAACGCCTGATCGCCCTTACGCCGCTTCATAGCGGCGGATATCACCCCTTTTGTTATTTCAGATGAAGGAGATCAGTCATGGCTCGCGTAAAACGCGGTGTGACGGCTCACGCCAAGCATAAGAAAGTCTACAAGGCCGCCAAGGGTTTCCG
>NZ_JBFULE010001730.1:0-536 GCF_056400485.1 Roseateles sp. P5_B10 | reverse complement strand
TTCCTCGCCCAGCAAATAGCTCACCGATCCGCCCAAAGCGAGCGCCTGCGACTGCAGCTGCGCATTGACGTTGCTGTAATGGGCGCGAAACACCGCCATCGGAATGGTGGATGCCACGACCACGCTGCCATGGCCGCGCATCAGAGCGACGCTGCGATCGCCGAGCGTACTGGCCAGCGCCTTGCCGAGTTGCGCGTTGCTGACCAGCATGTTGCTCATGCCGGCGCTGTCGCGAATTTCGAACACCGGCACCTCGGGAAACAGGAAGGCGCCAAGGTGGAACACCGGCCGCAACGGCGTGCTGCTGACGCTGAAGGGGATGATCCCGGGCGAATGCGTATGGACGACGGCTTTGACGTCGGGCCTGGCCTTGTAGATCTCGCCATGGATGAAGCGTTCGAGGAAGCTGGCGCGTCCCTTCGCATCGACCGGATTGGAATCGAGGTCGTATTCCATGATGTCGTCGGCGGTCACGAGCGCCGGAGCCACGGAGCGCCCCATCAGATAGCGGTTGGGGTCGGTCGGGTGGCGCATGC
>NZ_JBFULE010001729.1:0-536 GCF_056400485.1 Roseateles sp. P5_B10 | reverse complement strand
GCAATCGACGGTGCCGAACAGCAATTCGCCGCGCTCGGCGCGGTCGCGCGCGCCGGGCACGTGATCGAGAATCCAGGCCACTTTGGTGCCGGAGAAATACGGATCGACGATCAGGCCGGTCTTTTGCGTGATTAACGGCTCATAACCATCGGCCTTCATCTGCGCGCAGATCTCTGCGGTACGGCGGTCCTGCCAGACGATGGCGCGGTGCACGGCCTGGCCGGTGACGCGATCCCACACCACCACCGTCTCGCGCTGATTGGTGATGCCGATGGCGGCAATATCCTTCGCGGTCACGCCAGCCTTCGTCATCGCCTCGCGGCAAACGGCCAGCGTCGAGGTCCAGATATCTTCCGGCTCATGCTCGACCCAGCCGGAGGCCGGGAAATGCTGCGGGAATTCCTGCTGCGCACTGGCCGCGATCGAGATGTCAGCGCGGAAGATCATCGCGCGCGAGGATGTGGTGCCCTGATCGATGGCCATCACGAAAGACATGGCGTTTCTTCCCGAAAGATTGTGGTCGCGTTGTGTTGGGA
>NZ_JBFULE010001728.1:0-537 GCF_056400485.1 Roseateles sp. P5_B10 | reverse complement strand
ATAACGCTCGGTCAGCTTCAGCAGCAGATCGAGCTTGTCCTGCGGCGCGTCGGTGTCGACATCGAAGCGCAGGCGGATTTCGGCGAAGCCGACCGGGGCTTCTTTGTCGACGCCGAGCGTGCCGCGGAAATCGAGATCGCCCTCGGCCGTCACGTTGCCGGACTTCAGCGGAATTTCGACGGCGGTGGCCACTGATTTCAGCGTGACGCCGGCGCAGGCCACCAGTGCTTCCAGCAGCATGTCGCCGGAACAGAGTTCGAGGCCGGAGCCGCCTGTGGCCGGATGCAGACCAGCGGCTGCGATCTGCCGACCGGTCTCGACCTTGCAGGCGATGCCGTCATTGTCGATCGAGCCCTTGGCTTTGAGCGTGATGAAGGCAGCCTTGGGATCGGTCTTGTAGAGCTCTTTGATAGGGGCCTGGGTGGCGCGAAGCGCGGCGGCGTCCATGATATCTCTCCCTGAGATTTTGTTAGTTGCAGCTTTATTAGCTCGCGGTGCTGTTGTCACCACCACGCGCCGACCGCCTCGGCAGGTGCG
>NZ_JBFULE010001727.1:0-537 GCF_056400485.1 Roseateles sp. P5_B10 | reverse complement strand
GAGTTGCCCTCGGCGCGATCCTCGTGATCACCGCGCTCGGCCTGTCGATCATTTTCGGCATGCTGGGCGTGGTGAACTTCGCGCATGGCGCATTGTTCATGGTCGGCGCCTATGCCGGGCTTTGGGTCGCCTCATTGACCGGCAGCTTCTGGTGGGGGCTCCTCGTGGCCCCCATCATGATCGGCATGTTCGGCATGCTGATCGAATATTTCCTGATCCGTCCGCTCTATGGCCGGTCGATCGACGATCCGCTGCTGCTCACCTTCGGGCTGAGTTACATCCTGGTCGAAGGCGTGCGGATCGTGTTCGGCAGTGACGGCATTCCGTTCCCGACCCCCACACTGCTGACCGGCGTCGTGGATCTCGGCGTCGGCTTCTTCCCGATCTACCGCATCTTCGTCGTCGGCATTGTGTTTTTCGTCGTCATGCTGCTGTGGCTCGGCCTCGAGAAGACCAAGTTCGGCCTGATCGTGCGCGCCGGCGCGCGCGATCCCACCATGATGAAGGTGCTCGGCGTCGATATCAGCAAGGTCTGGC
>NZ_JBFULE010001726.1:0-538 GCF_056400485.1 Roseateles sp. P5_B10 | reverse complement strand
GCCCGCAGGTGTCGCGCCCGTAGGCTTTACGCTTGAGCCGCTGCGCCTGCAGCTCGGCGCTCTGAGCTGGCCCGCCACAACGCCCGTGCAGGTGCAGATCACCACCCAACTCGCGGCCCTCGGCGCGAATGATCAGCCCATCGCCGCCAGCGCCGGCAGCCTGCAGTGGAGCGGCCGTGTCGGTATTGCGCCGCTCTCGGCCAGCGGCAGCCTTCAGGCCAAGGCCCTGCCGCTGCATCTTCTCAACGCCTACCTCGACCCGGCCTGGGGACTGCATCTGCAGCGCGCTGAGCTGGGGCTGAAGGCCGAAGTCACCGCCCAGCAGGCCGGCGGCGCCTGGACGGCCAACGTAGGCGGCGACGTGCGCGTCGGGCCGCTGGCGCTGCTGCAGACCCGCGTCGTCGAGGGCCTGCGCGTCGTCGGCGAAGACCTGCTGAGCTGGCAGGCACTGCAGCTCGACGGCCTCAAGCTCGCCCTGGCGCCGGGCGCGCCGCCACGCCTGGCCGTGAAGGACGCGCTGCTCGAAGACGCCTATGCC
>NZ_JBFULE010001725.1:0-538 GCF_056400485.1 Roseateles sp. P5_B10 | reverse complement strand
GTATTGGTGATCGCCTCGATCGACGGCACCACATTGTCTGACGTGCTCAACCAGGCCAAGGCCAAGGGCATCACCATCATCGCCTATGACCGGCTGATCCGGGACACCCCGAATGTCGATTACTATGCGACCTTCGACAATTTCCAGGTCGGTGTGCTGCAGGCGCAGTCGATCGAGAGCGCGTTGAAGCTCAAGGACGCCAAAGGCCCGTTCAACATCGAACTGTTTGGCGGATCGCCCGACGACAACAACGCCTATTTCTTCTACGATGGCGCGATGTCGGTGCTGAAGCCATATATCGACAGCAGCAAGCTGGTCGTCGCCAGCGGCCAGACCGGCATGAACAAGGTGTCGACCTTGCGCTGGGACGGTGCCACCGCTCAAGCCCGAATGGATAACCTGCTGAGCGCCTTCTACACAAACAAGAAGCTGTCCGCGGTGCTGTCGCCCTATGACGGGTTGTCGATCGGAATCCTGTCGTCGCTCAAGGGAGTCGGCTATGGCAGTGGCGACATGCCAATGCCGATCGTCACAGGGC
>NZ_JBFULE010001724.1:0-538 GCF_056400485.1 Roseateles sp. P5_B10 | reverse complement strand
AGAGGTCTTTATTTTCAACGATGGCGCGGCCGCGGAGCGTGCCAGTGCCGACATCGAGGCGATTGTCGAGGAAGTCCATCTTGCCTTCGCGCGACGGCTTGGTATCACCGGTCAGTGTTATCTGCACCGGATTGGGCGTATCCCGCGAACTTGGTCGCCTGCCCTCGAACCACAGCCGGCTGTTCCGCTGATAGATCGACTCGTCCATGTCGAAATACAGATAGATCGGCGCCATCGACACGATCGAGGTCAGCACCGTCGCACCGCTGTCGCTGCCCTGCACGAGATTGCCAACGCTGATCAGATGCCGGCTGACGCGACCATCGATAGGCGCAACAACCTTGGTATATTCGAGATTGAGCTTGGCCARTTTCAAGGCGCCTTCGGCCTGCAAAACCGCAGCCTGCGCCGCCGCGAGCTGCTGGTTTCGCTGATCGACGATGTTTTCGGAGATCGCCTGAGTCTTGATCAGCGTTGTGGCGCGCTCAAGTTCTTTCTCTGCCAGAACGACCTTGGCCTTGGCATCGTCGAGCTGCCC
>NZ_JBFULE010001723.1:0-538 GCF_056400485.1 Roseateles sp. P5_B10 | reverse complement strand
GATGGAAACCATGGCGCAGAGGTTTGGCCGCGGTGACTGGTCGGCGCGCGTTGCGCGCAACACGTTGCCGGCCGAGTTCGTGCCGCTGGCACGCGCATTCTACGGGATGGCAGCGCAACTACGTGGCCGCGAACGCGAATTGCGCGCCAGCAACGAGCAGCTCACGGTGCTGGCATCGGTGGACATGCTGTCCGGCCTGGCGAATCGGCGGGGCTTCCAAAGCCGCCTCGACTTCGAATGGCTGAAAGCCCAGCAGTCCGGCGACCATCTGACGCTGATGATGATCGACGTCGATCACTTCAAACTCTTCAACGACACCTMTGGCCATCCCGAAGGCGATGCCTGCCTGGCGCGCGTCGGCGAAGCGCTCTCGAATCTGGCCGATCGCAGCTCGGGCTTTGCCGGCCGCTATGGCGGCGAGGAATTCTGCCTGCTGCTACCGGGCACCGAGGTCGCCCGCGGCGTCCAGATCGGCGAAATGGTGCGCGCTGCCATCTGGAATCTGTCGGTCCCCCATGCCACCAGCGCGCATCAGCGG
>NZ_JBFULE010001722.1:0-538 GCF_056400485.1 Roseateles sp. P5_B10 | reverse complement strand
GTCTGGGTTCGAGCTTGGCGCGGCCGACTTCATCGCCAAGCCCGTGAGCGCACCGTTGGTCGTGGCGCGGGTCAAGACCCAGCTGCGTGTCAAGCACATCGCCGACGAGTTGCGCCGGATCGCGACGATCGACGTGCTGACCGGTGTCACCAATCGGCGGGGTTTCGACGACGCGCTGGCGCATGAATGGCGCCGCGCCCGGYGGGCCGGTGACCCGCTGGCCGTGCTGATGATCGATGTCGACCACTTCAAGTCATTCAACGATCACTATGGTCATCCGGCGGGCGATGTGTGCCTGCGGGCCGTCGCGCAGACCCTGGCGAGCACCAGCGTGCGCCCGGCGGATCTGGTTGCGCGCTACGGCGGGGAGGAATTCGTCGTGCTGCTGCCGCAGACATCGCGTCTGGGCGCCGAGCACGTGGCCCACAGCATGCTGAATGCCGTCGAAGCGCTGACCATCCGTCACGACGCCTCGTCGGCCGCATGCCACGTCACCGTCAGCGTGGGCGTCGCCTGCTACGACAACGCGAGCGAGTGC
>NZ_JBFULE010001721.1:0-538 GCF_056400485.1 Roseateles sp. P5_B10 | reverse complement strand
GCCACACGGCAGGCGAGGCGACGATGGCGAGCTGCGTCGTGTTTGAGAACCACCAGATGCAGAGCAGCCAGTACCGGCGCTACAACATCGAGGGCATCACGGGCGGCGACGACTACGCGGCCATGCGCCAGGTGCTGACGCGCCGCTACAGCAAGATGGCCGAAGCCGCCCAGCTGGGCACCGGCCGCCTGCCCGATCTCGTGCTCGTCGACGGTGGCCGCGGCCAGGTGTCGATGGCGCGCGAGGTTTTCGAGGAGCTGGGGCTGGACCTCGGTCTCATTGCCGGCGTCGAAAAAGGCGAGGGCCGCAAGGTCGGGCTGGAGGAACTTGTTTTTGCCGACGGGCGCGCGAAGATCTACCTCGGCCGCGACTCGGCGGCGCTGATGCTGATCGCGCAGATCCGCGATGAGGCGCACCGCTTTGCCATCACGGGCATGCGCGCCAAGCGCGCCGCGACCCGCACCGGCGGCTCACGGCTGGAGGACGTGCCGGGGGTCGGCCCGAAGAAGCGTGCTCAGTTGCTGCAGCGCTTTGGCGG
>NZ_JBFULE010001720.1:0-540 GCF_056400485.1 Roseateles sp. P5_B10 | reverse complement strand
GAGCCAGACGGGCGGTCAAAAGATGCCTGGAGTATCCAGCAAAACATTCGTCGCCGCCGTCACCGGAGAGGACAACAGTTACATCCCGGCGGGCGAGGCGAGATAGCAGCAGTGTCGGAATCTGCGATTCGTCGGCGAACGGCTCGTCCCAAATACGAGGCAGATCGGGAATGACATCTCTGGCCTCCGAGGGAGTGAGACGTAGCTCCGTGTGGTCCGTGCCGAGGTGACGAGCCACCGCCGCGGCACTGGCCGCTTCGTCGAAGGCGGGCTCGCCGAAACCGATAGTGAACGTGCGGACGGGCCGGGCGGATTGGGATTGCATCAGGGCGACGACAGTTGAACTGTCGATGCCACCGGACAGGAACAGCCCGATTGGCACGTCGGCGACCATGCGCTCACTGACGGCCTCGCGAAGCAAGCCATCAAGATGCGACACGAGCTGGCAATCGTCCGCGGAAACGAGGTTTTCTCGGCCGTTCTTTGCGATGTCAGTCAGCGACCACCAGGTACGCGTCTTTGTTCGAAGCTCTGCAGCAT
>NZ_JBFULE010001719.1:0-540 GCF_056400485.1 Roseateles sp. P5_B10 | reverse complement strand
ATCGCGGAACGCCGGAGGTCATTGTCGGGCTGCTGCGCGAAGACATCGATGTGATGATCGACAACTATGTCGGGATGAAATCGGCGCTGCAGGATGGCAAGATGCGTCCAGTCGGGACCACGGGCGAATCCCGTTCGGTGATCCTGAAAGACGTGCCGACGATGATCGAGGGCGGCGTGAAGGGCTATGACGTCGTGTCATGGAATGCGCTGTTCGCACCGTCCGGTACGCCGCCCGAAGCGATTGCGCGGTTGAATACGGGCCTCCGCGAAGTATTGGCGATGTCCGATGTGAAGCAGAAGCTGCTCGATCTTGGCATCGAGGCGAAAGCGAGTTCGCCCGACGAACTGAAGGCCCGGCTGGTCGACGATATCGCCAAGTGGACCGCCGTGATCGAGAAGGCAGGAATTCCGAAACAATGACGAAACCAACTGTCCCCGGTCCCGATCCGCATACCAAGGTGCCGAAGTTCAAGCTGCCGCCGCTGGCCTGTGACGCGCATACGCATATTTTCGGGCCCGGCGCCAAATATCCCTATGT
>NZ_JBFULE010001718.1:0-540 GCF_056400485.1 Roseateles sp. P5_B10 | reverse complement strand
CTCATGAACAGTCGCGCCGATCAGCATCGTCACGACCTCGCTGGGATCTGACGAGGGTGCAAACGTGTCCGTTTCAGCCGGCGAATCGTCACGCGGGCGGTCAAGGGACTCGAAAAGGGATTCCTGGATCATGGGTATCTCCCGATCAACGCCTGCTTCGTCGCGCGAAGCAACAACATCGAGAACGAACAGCCCCCAGCCGTTGCGTTGCGGCAAGGTGGGCGCGATTGGTTAATGAAAGGTTAATGCATGGGTACCATTGGGTGTGCCGCCGGGGTTTTGCAACAAAGAAAGTCGTCTTGTATGCCCTTGGCGCCTTGGAACCCGGCATGTCGATAAGCGCACAGGGCGCGCATGCCTTGTGATGTCAGTGAGGATAGGGGAGTGGTGCGAGCACAGCCAGTGATCGCCGCTTATGACGCCATGCCGCGGGTACTGCATTGGTCGCTTTCAAGGTTACGATTGGTTCAGGCCGTTACCCGATCTACGCTTTCTCGATCTGTCGCATGAGCGTGCGACGTGTGCTCAATGCATCGTGAC
>NZ_JBFULE010001717.1:0-540 GCF_056400485.1 Roseateles sp. P5_B10 | reverse complement strand
GACCGGAGCCGGATCGCAGTGGATTCTATCGGGTTCCGCATTGAGAATGGGCAACAGTGGGACGGGCACACTCAATATCGAGAATGGCGCGCGCGTTACCGCCCAAAACGGCTTGACGATCGGAGCCAATCCCGGCGCCTCAGGCACGCTCAATGTCAGCGGCGGCGGTACGCTGGAGACCAGCTTCCTGCGAAGGGGAACTGGCGCGGCGCAGGCCAATTTCGACAATGGCCTTTTGAAAGCGACGGCCAGCAACGCAACCTTCATCAGTGGATTTTCCGGTACGTACCTCAACATCCTCGCGGGCGGAATGACGATCGACACCGGCACCTTCACGGTTGGCACCGATGCGGCATCGGGCTTCTCAGGGGGCGGCGGATTGACCAAGACAGGCGCCAGTACTTTCAACCTCGCCGCAAGCAGCACTTATGCCGGCCAGACGGTGATCCAGGCCGGTACGCTTGCGCTGACCGGCGCGGGCGCCATCAGCAATTCGAGCCGCGTCGTGGCCAATTCGACGTTCGATGTCACGGGTATCAC
>NZ_JBFULE010001716.1:0-540 GCF_056400485.1 Roseateles sp. P5_B10 | reverse complement strand
GGTCAAGACGCTACATCCGAAGGTCCATGGCGGCCTGCTCGCGATCCGCGACAATGCTGAACACGCCAAGGCGATGAAGGATCACGGAATTTCGCAGATCGATCTGCTCGTCGTGAACCTCTATCCGTTCGAAGAGACCGTCGCGAAGAATGCATCCTACGAGGATTGCATCGAGAACATCGACATCGGCGGCCCGGCCATGATCCGCGCGGCTTCCAAGAACCATGACGACGTCACCGTCGTCGTCGAGCCCTCCGATTATCAGTCGGTGCTCGACGAACTCGCGACCAACAAGGGCGCGACCACGCTGACGCTGCGCCGCCGCCTGGCAGCCAAGGCCTATGCCCGCACCGCGGCCTATGACGCTGCGATCTCGAACTGGTTCGCGGATCAATTGAAGATCACCGCACCGGATTTCCGTGCTGTCGGTGGCAAGCTCGTCGAAGCGTTGCGTTACGGCGAGAACCCCCACCAGACCGCTGCGTTCTATCGCACACCCGAACTGCGCCCCGGCGTGTCCTCGGCGCGGCAGGTGCAGGG
>NZ_JBFULE010001715.1:0-540 GCF_056400485.1 Roseateles sp. P5_B10 | reverse complement strand
CGCTGCAGCCGCAGCATCATCACGATGTCGGCGCCGTTGAGGCCCTCGCGCATATCGCGCGCGACCTCGACGCCCATGCGCTCGATGCCCGGCGGCAGCAGCGTGGAGGGCGCGACCACGCGGACGCGTGCGCCCATCGTGTTGAGCAGGAGAATGTTGGAACGCGCGACCCGCGAATGCAGCTCGTCGCCGCAGATCGCGATCACGAGACCTTCGAGGCGGCCCTTGTTGCGACGGATGGTCAATGCGTCGAGCAGGGCTTGCGTCGGATGTTCATGGGCGCCGTCGCCGGCGTTGATGACGGAGCCATCGACCTTGCGCGCCAGGAGTTCGACCGCGCCAGAGGCATGATGGCGCATCACGAGAATGTCCGGATGCATCGCGTTCAACGTCATCGCGGTGTCGATCAGCGTCTCGCCCTTTTTGATCGAGGACGATGACACCGACATGTTCATGACGTCGGCGCCGAGCCGCTTGCCGGCCAGTTCGAACGACGACTGGGTGCGTGTCGAATTCTCAAAAAACAGATTGATCTGGGTG
>NZ_JBFULE010001714.1:0-541 GCF_056400485.1 Roseateles sp. P5_B10 | reverse complement strand
CAGGAGAGCCTTGGCTTCGTCGTCCGTCTTGGCGGTCGTCGTGATGCTGATGTTCAGACCACGCAGAGCATCCACCTTGTCGTATTCGATTTCGGGGAAAATGATCTGTTCTTTGACGCCGATGTTGTAGTTGCCACGGCCGTCGAACGAGCGACCGGAGATACCCCGGAAGTCACGAACGCGCGGCAGGGCGATCGTCACGAAACGATCCAGGAATTCATACATCTGGACGCCGCGCAAGGTCACCATCGCGCCGATGGGCACCGCATCACGGATCTTGAAGCCGGCGATTGCCTTCTTCGACTTCGTGACGACGGGCTTCTGGCCGGCGATCTTGGTCAGGTCACCCACAGCGTGGTCCATGACCTTCTTGTCGGCGACGGCCTCGCTCACGCCCATGTTGAGCGTGATCTTGGTGATGCGGGGCACCTCCATGACCGACTTGTAGCCGAATTTCTCGACCAGGCCGGGCACGATTTTTTCGCGGTAATGCGTTTGAAGACGAGCCATGTCGGACCTCTTAAGCCTTGATCTCTTCGCC
>NZ_JBFULE010001713.1:0-541 GCF_056400485.1 Roseateles sp. P5_B10 | reverse complement strand
GCCTTGTCCATATAGCCGGCGGTGATGATGCCGAAGGCCTTGGCCTCGAAGGAATGCGCGCTGGCGCGAATGCGGTTGGCGGCGACGTTGTTGAAATTGCCGCCGCTGCTCGGGCGGCGCGTCGGCCACATCGGCGGCCAACTCGAAATATGGATCTGCTCGGCCTGCGCCATCAGCGTGTAGCGGGCCAGCGGATTGGTGTTCTCACCGCAGATGAGATTGCCGACACGGCCCACAGGCGTATCGGCGACACGGAGGCCGGCGCCGTCGCCGGCAGCCCAGATCAGCTTCTCATAGAAGGTCGGCACCAGCTTGCGATGATGGTTGAGAATGCTGCCATCCGGCCCGATCAGGACATTACTGTTCCAGATCAGACCGACGCTGACCGGCGAGCTTTCGCTGATCCCCATCGAAATAGTCACGCCAAGCGACCGTGCCTCGTTGCGCAGCGCCGTCATTTCGGGCCCCGCAATCGACACCGACTGCTCGGCCATCGTCACGAACAGATCGTGATTCTCGATTGGCGCCCACAGTGCCGCCC
>NZ_JBFULE010001712.1:0-541 GCF_056400485.1 Roseateles sp. P5_B10 | reverse complement strand
GCTCAAGGCCATCCTCGTGCCCCTGGGGGGGGCGGGCGGTACGCAGCTGTTCGACTACCTGCTGCTCGGCCGCTAGAACAGCGGCACTGATGCGATCTGGCAATTTCAAGCCCTAGAACCGCGGGCCGACCGGTCTGCACTTCCCCCCTCCATACGATGGTGTTTGCTGTCAGGGCGACTAGCCTGTTAGAGCGGCCGCCCCGATTCGAGGCCCCCGTCGGGCGCTCCCGGCATCGCCGTTCCATGCCGGTCACTGGAGTGAAGCATGACATCCGATCAACGACTGCTGGCCCTGATCGGYCGCCGGCTACCGGCCATCTTCGACGTCATCCCACGCGGGCCCCAGGGCTTGTCCGTGCATGATCGCGTCAGCGCCGTGGCATTGAATCCCCAGCCGCTGCCGCCCGAGCACATAGGCGCGGCGCTGGCGCAGGAGTTCGCCCACATGGCCTGGGTGAGCGACCGACTGGGCCTGAACTGGAAGACCATGGGCCAGGATCTGGACGACTGGTGCCCCACGCAACCGCGCAAGATCAAGTTC
>NZ_JBFULE010001711.1:0-541 GCF_056400485.1 Roseateles sp. P5_B10 | reverse complement strand
CCCAGCGAGGCTTCGCAACGCCGCGCGCGGGCTTTTGAGTGACAACCCTTCGGGAGAGGGCCTGCACGGGCGCATGGCGTTGTTGTGCGCCTGGCCTGGGCATGAGCCCAGGCGGCGTCGCACGCCTAGCCCTGCACCCGCGCAAGCCCTCTCGCACCGATTTCCTTGACTTCAACAGGCCCTTTGATGACCTCACTCACGTTGTTCACGCCGTCGGGTGTCCTGGCCAAGGCCGAGCCGCTGAAGCGCGCCGCCAGGCGGCTGACGCAGCTGGGCTTCGAGGTCAGCACCGACGCCGATGCGCTGGCCAAGCATCAACGCTTCGCCGGCGACGACGCGGCGCGCCTCGCGGCCTTGCATCGCATTGCCGATGCGGCGCCTTCGGTGGCACTGGCCACGCGTGGTGGCTACGGCCTGACGCGCCTGCTCGACCAGCTCGACTGGGGCCGCATCGCGCGCAGCGTCGAGCAGGGCACGCGCTGGGTCGGCTACAGCGACCTGACGGCGCTGCAGAACGGCCTGATCGCCCGCCACAAGGGGC
>NZ_JBFULE010001710.1:0-541 GCF_056400485.1 Roseateles sp. P5_B10 | reverse complement strand
CGACTACTATGCGCCGCTATCCGACTGGCGCGACGAAGCCGATCATCTCGATCGCGATCTCGCCGACACGATCTATGATCGCGCTTACTTGCGCAGCAATGTGGCGGGCGGCGAGGCCTATGACTGGTACTATCCGGATGACGATGCGCGCGATGCGCAGGAACGTGCTGCGATCACCGACGGCCTCGGCAAGCCTTGGATCTATCGCGTCAAGGATCTCTGGAACTGGTGGAGCAGTGCGCATCACGAGCGCGTCGGCCATGCGGAGCTCGGTAGTTCGACGGCATGGGTTCCGCGCAGTAAGCCGATCTGGCTGACCGAGGTCGGCTGTCCCGCCGTGGACAAGGGCGCCAATCAGCCGAGCGTGTTTCCCGATCCGAAATCGTCGGAGAACTCTGCGCCGTATTTCTCCAGCGGCGCGCGCGACGACCTGATGCAGCGGCGTCATCTGGAGGCCTTGATCTCCGCCTTCGATCCGGCCTTCGGCGCCAGCGATGCCGAGAATCCGGTGTCGCCTGTTTATGGCGGGCGGATGATCGAT
>NZ_JBFULE010001709.1:0-542 GCF_056400485.1 Roseateles sp. P5_B10 | reverse complement strand
AATCTGCCCTTCTTTTGGCCCGATTCGCGCCGTTTTCGCTGGCGCGTTTATTGCGCTGACCCCTTCAGTTCCGTCTTTGCCATTTCCCCGGGAGACCTACGTGCCCAAGTTCCGGATCGCCCCTCTTGCTCTCGCCGCCCTGCTGGCCGGCGTTGCCACCCTCAGCCCCGCCGAGGACTACGCGCCGCCCGGCGGCTTCACCAAGGGCAGCGAGCGCCCCTGGTCCTACACGCCGCTGAACACGCAAGTCGCCACGCCGGCCACCAAGGCCAAGGCCTGGGTGCGCCAGCCGCTGGACGCCTTCGTGCTGGCCAAGCTCGAGGCCCAAGGCATCGCCCCCTCGCCCGAGGCCGACCGCCACGCCTATATCCGCCGCGCCACGCTCGACGCCTGGGGCATCCTGCCCACGCCCGAGGAGGTCAACGCCTTCGTCGCCGACAAGTCGCCCAAGGCGCATGAAAAGCTCGTCGAGCGCCTGCTGGCCTCGCCGCGCTACGGCGAGCGCCAGGCGCGCCGCTGGCTGGACCTGAGCCGCTATGCCG
>NZ_JBFULE010001708.1:0-542 GCF_056400485.1 Roseateles sp. P5_B10 | reverse complement strand
CGATGGTGTCGTCCAGTCGCTCGCAGTACATCTGCTTGGGTTCGATCTTCTTGCTCGCCGGGTTGGTGAACTTGTAGTCCTGCCAGAAGCCCTTGGGGCTGGACTTGCCCAGTTCGACGCGCTCGCGGATGAAGGGCTTGCCATCGATGTCCTTGAGGTCGATCAGGTCGCGGCCGACCTGCTTCTCGTTGKCGCCGTGGGCCAGGCATTTGCCGTCCATGCCGTAGACGACGATGTAGAGGTCGGCCTTGACGAACTGCGGGTCCTTGGCCGTGATCGTGGCATAGGCCTTGTCCTTGCCGTTGGCCTTGATGAAGGTCACAGCCTTCTTGACGGTGGCGACCGCGTCATCCTTGGTCGCGTTGTCGGCCAGTGCGGCCTGGGCGCCGAAGACGGCCGCCAGTGCAAATGCAAAACTCACTACTCGGGATCGGTTCATGCGAGCTCCTTGCCAGCCGTTGTGAAATCGTTGTCTGCGGCCCAGTGTCGCTCCGGAAAAACAGATCGTGCAAGTGCATAAGCCGCAATCAGCCCCGTAAAGC
>NZ_JBFULE010001707.1:0-542 GCF_056400485.1 Roseateles sp. P5_B10 | reverse complement strand
GAGTTCAAACAGCGTTGTCAGGACGGCCTCCGGCATTGGAGAGGCCGAGGTCGTTGTCGAGACGAAGACGGCCGCACATGCCGGACGGAAGGCGGCGCGCGCCGTACCATCAATCAAGGGCAAGACATAGGCGACAGCGGGAGGTTGTCCTGCCGCCGATACCGGCAGGCCAATTCCTTTGGCGCCGAGCGAGAGGTCCGACGCAGCGCTTGCGATTGCCTGCAACAAGGCATCACCCATCAATGCGTTCTGTGCCTGAATGGTTCGCCCCTGACGCAGGATCGGACCATCCGTTGCAAACATACGTTCGGCACTTGCATTGGCATGGAGCACCGATCCGGCCGCGTCGGTCAGCACGACGGGCACTGCGAGGTTCTCGAGGGATTCGCGAAACAGATGCGCCGTCACGCGCACGTCATCGAGCAGGTCGCTGATCATCGCAGCTCTGCGTAAATGCGGAGACAGCAAGGTCAGAAATCGTTGATCCTCGGCAGACACGGCCGCCCTGTCCGCCCAGGTGGTGCAGCCGAGCAGACCGATGC
>NZ_JBFULE010001706.1:0-543 GCF_056400485.1 Roseateles sp. P5_B10 | reverse complement strand
AGTCTCACTCGCGCTACGCGACGTTGCGCCAATGGGCCTACAATTGCCGGTCGCGGTGGTCCCGTTGCATGTGACGGAATAGTTTTCGTGCACCCAGGCTGCGCCGCCTCTGATGTAGAGCAGGGAGCGGTCCCAGGCATAGCCAGCACGCGCTGTCGCCATGACGATGCTGGAAACATGAGAGTGATCGGTTCGCTGTAGTCCCACACTGGGGATGGCGCTTCCCGTCAGATTTGCCCAATCCCCCGACACTTCCAGGCCGAGTACAGCGCGGCTCCATTGCCAGTTGTAACCGATCTGGCCGCCCGCCAAACCTCCGCTCACATTGAAGCAGCCGTCGTTTTGTTGGATCAAAACCAAGGTCCAGCACGACTGGCCGCCGCCGCCGCCGCCATTCGCGCCGATATAGAAGCCGGACCAGTCATAGGCGGCGGGCACGGCGAGCGGTGCAGCCTTGGTATAGCTGCGGGCCGGCAAGTCCGCGGCCGAGGCCGTTACAGACCCCAACGCCAGCGCGAGGATCGCAGCAGCAAATGTCTTCAT
>NZ_JBFULE010001705.1:0-544 GCF_056400485.1 Roseateles sp. P5_B10 | reverse complement strand
GCCATCAAGACAGTCGGCAAGGACGGTGCCCACCCGCTGGCGGCCTTCAGCAAGACCATCACGGTCAACCTGATCGGCAGCTTCAACATGATCCGCCTGGCCGCCGAGGCCATGGCCAGGAACGAGCCAGAACCGACTGGAGAGCGCGGCGTGCTGATCTCGACGGCSTCGGTSGCGGCCTATGACGGCCAGATCGGCCAGKCSGCCTATTCGGCSTCCAARGGYGGYRTSGTCGGCATGACRCTKCCCATCGCCCGCGACCTGGCCCGCAACGGCATCCGCAACATGACCATCGCCCCAGGTATTTTCGGCACGCCGATGCTGTTCGGCATGCCCCAGGAGGTGCAGGACGCGCTGGCCGCGAGCGTCCCCTTCCCGAGCCGCCTGGGCAAGCCCGAGGACTACGCCAAGCTCGTGCACCAGATCGTCACCAACGACATGCTGAACGGCGAGGTCATCCGCCTGGACGGCGCGATCCGCCTGGCACCGAAATAACGCCCCTCGTCCTGTCTCGCCCTGCTGCACGCGGGCGCGCCCAGCCGGT
>NZ_JBFULE010001704.1:0-544 GCF_056400485.1 Roseateles sp. P5_B10 | reverse complement strand
GGGATAATCTTGGCGCCAACGCGCGGGTAACAACACCGGTGCCCGCGGCGATTTCCAGAACGGCGCCAGGCGCGAAAGACGCTGCGCGTTGTGCGAGATCTGCGGCGTAGGGCTCGAAGATCAACGGCACCATATAGCGGTCGTAGTTTTCCGGAATCGAGCCAGCGAATAACTTGTCCGTTTCCAGCATTGCTATCACCCGTCGTCCGTTTGATGGCGTGCGAGACTAGCATGTATTGTCGGCGTCGTCCCGAAGGGCGAGAGCCGAGCCAGGGCCATTGCGTTTGGCTGAACGTCAGTGATTCAGATTCCCAAACCGGGAGCGCGAACGATGCGGCTGCCCTGATGATGGACAGCTTCATTGTTCGCGCGCATCAGCTTGGACATGAATCATCAGGACCAGACACAGACGATCTGGCTGTAACTCGTAGCGACAGCTACTTCAGCGCATCCGAGACCAGCCTGAATTTCTGGATGCGCTTTCCGGTGTCGACTTCGGCTGTGTAGACGTTGCCCTTGGCGTCCACCGCCATGGCGTGAATCC
>NZ_JBFULE010001703.1:0-545 GCF_056400485.1 Roseateles sp. P5_B10 | reverse complement strand
GAGGTGCACCAGCTGTCGCTGGTGGGCGGCGGCTCACGCAGCCACTTCTGGGCCCAGCTGATCGCCGACGCACTCCAGGTCGACATCGTCCTGCACACCGGCAGCGAAGCCGGCGGCGCCCTCGGCGCGGCACGCCTGGGCTGGTTGGCCACCGGGGGTGCTGTCGAGGCCGTCTGCACCCGCCCGCCCGTGGCGGCCCTCTTTTCTCCCGACCCCCAACGCCATGCCCGCCTGGCTCCCCGCCTGGCGCGCTTCCGTGACCTTTACCGCCGCCTGCGCGGCGCTTGAACTTCAGTCCTCCTCATGACGAGCTATTTCCAACACATCGCCCCGATCCGCTTCGAGGGCGCCGACAGCCAGAATGACCTGGCCTTCAAGCACTACGACAAGGACCGCATCGTCCTGGGCCAGCGCATGGAGGACCACCTGCGCTTTGCCGCGTGCTACTGGCACAACTTCGTCTGGACCGGCCTGGACCCGTTCGGCGGCGCCACCTTCGAGCGCCCCTGGTTCCAGGGCGGCAGCCCGATGGAGCCCGATGGAGC
>NZ_JBFULE010001702.1:0-545 GCF_056400485.1 Roseateles sp. P5_B10 | reverse complement strand
GCTGACCCACGGCGCGCGACCGCCGCTGGTCAAATACCGTGCTGATGTTGCAGCGGCCGTCAGCGAGATCAAGACCCGACGTGCTGCAGCGATCCAGGAGGCGTCGAGCTTGCACTGAGGCATCGGCAATTGCTCGCAGCTGCGATATTGATCGTTTGCATCGTTGTCGGACTTGCTGTGCGCCGCAAAACTGTCGGATGATTAAGAGCCCCTGCATGATTTTTATGCTACGCACGCTTCCGCTTGAAGCGAAGGATGGATGATGCCGAACGAGACCTCGCCCCGCGCCGCCTGTTTGATCGGCTGGCCTGCCGCACATTCGCGCTCGCCACTGATCCACCATCACTGGCTGCGCAGCATGGATATTCCGGGCGGCTACAGTATCGAGTCGATTCCGCCGGAAGGCGTGGCCGAATTCGTGATGAACCTGTCCAAGCATGGTTACATCGGCGCCAATGTGACGATCCCGCATAAGGAGCGCGTGCTGAAACTCACCGCGCCGGATCGCCGCGCGCGCGCCGTCGGGGCCGCCAACACGCTATGGT
>NZ_JBFULE010001701.1:0-545 GCF_056400485.1 Roseateles sp. P5_B10 | reverse complement strand
GGCCTGCAGCACGGCAAAATTTGTCAACGGCGCGTTCTGCGCGACACGTTCGGCAAGCTCTATGGCCTTGGGCAAGGATCCGTCGGCTTCCGTCAGATACTGCGCGAAGCCGAGCGACATGCCCTCTTCCGCCTTATAGACGCGGCCCGTGAGCATCATGTCAGCCATCCGGTGCACACCGATCAGGCGCGGCAGGCGCATCGAACCGCCACCACCAACGAAGATCCCGCGACTGCCTTCCGGCAGCGCATAGTAGACCGAGGGATCGGCAACGCGGATATGCGCAGAGCAAGCCAGTTCAAGCCCGACGCCGATCACTGCGCCCTGTAGTGCGGCGATCACCGGAACGCGGCAATGCTGGATGATATCGAACACCCGGTGCCACATCCGCGAATGCATCAGGCCGGCCGTCGCGTCGCGCTCGGTGAGTTCGGACAGATCGAGACCCGCGGAAAAATGCCCGCCGATGCCATGCACCACCACCGCGCCGATATCGTCCGGCAGCGACGCGAAGCAACGCTCGATCTCCAGGATCAGTCCATCGT
>NZ_JBFULE010001700.1:0-546 GCF_056400485.1 Roseateles sp. P5_B10 | reverse complement strand
CGCCTTGGTGGCCAGCGGCAGCGTGAAATTGCCCAGGCCGCAGAACCAGTCGATGACCCGGTCATCCGGCTCGACAGCCAGCAGGCGCAGCGCACGGCCGACCAGGGTGGCGTTGATGTGCGGGTTGACTTGCGTGAAGTCGGTCGGCTTGAACGGCATGGTCACGCCGAACTCGGGCAGGCGGTAGGCCAGTTGCGGCCCGCCTTCGTCGAGCAACTTGACCGTGTCCGGCCCTTTGGGCTGCAGCCACCACTGCACGCCGTGTTTGGCGGCGAACTCGCGCAGCAGCGCGATGTCGCCGTCCGGCAGCGGGTTCAGGTGGCGCAGCACCAGCGCAATGACCTCGTCGCCCATGGCCAGTTCGATCTGGGGTAGGCGGTCGCGCTCGGCCATCGCCATGATCAGCTCGCGCATCGGCATCAGCAGGTCGCTGACGACCTTGGGCACGACCTTGCAGACCTGCATGTCGGCCACATAGCGGCTCTTGCGCTCGTGAAAGCCGATCAGCACGACGCCCTTCTTCTGCACATAGCGCACCGAGAATCG
>NZ_JBFULE010001699.1:0-547 GCF_056400485.1 Roseateles sp. P5_B10 | reverse complement strand
AACTGCCCCCGAGGCCTCGCGTAGCTCGGACATCGACGGCGCAATCTGGCCTCCAAGGGATTGCCGCGGTCGATACCCAATCATCGCACCAGCGAGATCGCTGGTCACTCACATCACTCGGGAGACGATCCATGTCCAAGCGCATTGCACTTCTGTCGGCCGTCGCATTCAGCACCCTCGCCATCGCTGGCACTGTGCTTGCCCCCGCACAGGCCGAAGACAAGAAGATGATGAAGAGCGAAATGTCGGGCGAGAAMACCGTSATGGTMGGCGGCGCGSCGATGTATCCGTCSAAGAACATCGTCGAGAACGCYGTSAAYTCGAAGGATCACACCACGCTGGTCGCCGCCGTGAAGGCCGCCGGCCTGGTCGATACCCTCTCCAGCAAGGGCCCGTTCACGGTATTCGCACCGACGAACGCCGCCTTCGGCAAGCTGCCGGCCGGTACCGTCGATACGCTGGTGAAGCCTGAGAGCAAGTCGACCCTGACCAAAATTCTGACCTACCATGTGGTCCCCGGCAAACTGAACGCCGCCGACCTCAAGGA
>NZ_JBFULE010001698.1:0-550 GCF_056400485.1 Roseateles sp. P5_B10 | reverse complement strand
GACGAGCCCCCCGAACAATGGTTCATCAGCCCCGAGATCGAGAAACCGAAATTGCGAACCAAATCAAACGGAGTGAGACGATGAACGGTGCGGAAAGCCTGGTGCGGACATTGGTCGCGGGCAATGTGGATGTCTGCTTTGCCAATCCGGGAACGTCGGAAATGCATTTCGTTGCGGCGCTCGACCGCGTGGAAGGCATGCGCTGCGTGCTCGGCCTGTTCGAAGGCATCGTGACCGGCGCCGCCGACGGCTATTTCCGCATGAAGGGCACTCCGGCCTCGACACTGCTGCATCTCGGCCCCGGCCTCGCCAACGGCCTTGCCAACCTGCACAACGCCAAGAAGGCCAATTCGGGCATCGTCAACATCGTCGGCCAGCACGCCGTCTATCACATCGAATATAACGCGCCGCTGACCTCGGACATCGAGGGCCTCGCCCGTCCGATGTCGCAGTGGGTGCACACCTCGCCGGATTCCAAGTCGGTGGCCAAAGACGGCGCCGCAGCAATTGCCGCCGCCAAGGATCGCCAGATTGCCACGCTGATCCTGCC
>NZ_JBFULE010001697.1:0-550 GCF_056400485.1 Roseateles sp. P5_B10 | reverse complement strand
ACCCGAAGGTCGCCGCTGCCGGGTGTCACGTCGTCATGCGACAACAAAACGGCATCGGACTTGACGCTGAAGCGGTTGCTGCTGTCGGCCGCTGTGTTGACGCCGAGATGCTCGATATTGTCGAGCGCAAGGTTGCGCAGATCGCGCCACAGCGCGCCGTCGAACACCATCATCACATCATCGGCAATCGACCAGACGCACCAGCCGGCTTTCGGCACGAGGAAAGCCCAGGTACCGTCCTGCCATGTGGCAATGGCCAGCCCATGGCCGCTCCAGGCCCCTGACGCCCCGGCCGCCACGATATGCCGCGCGCCCTCGGCCGGCGATGTCGGCGGAACGGTCCGCGTCACATCGAGTACCGAGATCTGGATCGCCGCGTCGAGAATGCGCAGCGCCTCGTTATGGGTGACGTGTTTCTGCGCCTGCCCGCTCTCGATGAAGGGCAGTTTGAGAGTTGGCGTGTCGGTCATATCGGCCTCAGAGTGTCAGTGTCAGTTCCGTGGGATGTCCGGCCCCGACGGTGCCGGACAGCTGTGCGACGCGCAGATGC
>NZ_JBFULE010001696.1:0-551 GCF_056400485.1 Roseateles sp. P5_B10 | reverse complement strand
GCCGATGCTGGCGCAGAATGCCGCCGTGCTGCCTTTGCCGTTCGAGCCGGCGACGACGACGGAATGTTTGCGCAGCCTGATACGGTCGATGGACAGCGCATCGAGCAGCAGGGACAGCCGCGCGAGGCAGAGGCCGTCGCCATATTTGGGCAGGTTAAACATCGAGCAGGCCGATCGCCGTGAATGTATGTCGCCAGATGCGCAGGATCAGATCCTCGCGGCCGCTGTCTTCGAGAAAGCGGATCGAGGGATTGGCATTGACCTCGATCACGCGCAAGGCCGCAGCATCGCCGTCGATATCCGTAAACAGGTCGACCGCGCCAGCGCGCAGGCCGAGCGCCTTGGCGGCCTGCAGCGCCATCGCAAAGGCGACAGTCTCGTTGCCCGGTGCAGCAAAGCTCATGCTACCGCCTGCGCTGCGGTTCATCCGGCCGGGAATCGCGCGTCGCTCACCATATGGCAGCACGCGATCGAGGGAGGTGTCGTCGGGATCTGTGGTGGCTGACGAAATGCCGTGGCGGTCCAGCGTGGACGTCTCCGCGGCGATCAAT
>NZ_JBFULE010001695.1:0-551 GCF_056400485.1 Roseateles sp. P5_B10 | reverse complement strand
CATGGTGGACCGGCGGCGCCTGGGTGCTCTATTTCAACGATGCACCAACACTGGTGCGCGAACTCGTGACGTTCCAGGCGCCGGCGTTGGCTTATATCTGGATCGCGATACTGACCGCGACGACCTACACACTGGCGGGCTGGATGCGCGAGCAGGTCTGTCTCTATATGTGTCCGTGGCCGCGCATCCAGGCGGCGCTGACCGACGAGTGGGCGCTCAACGTCACCTACAAGACCGATCGCGGGGAGCATCGCACCTCGCTGAAGAAGGCGGCCGAGCTGCGCGCGCTCGGCCAACCCGCAGGCGACTGCATCGACTGCTATCAATGCGTGAACGTCTGCCCGGTCGGAATCGATATCCGCGATGGCTTGCAGATGGATTGCATCCAGTGTGGGTTGTGTATCGACGCCTGCGACGGAGTAATGAGCAAGATCGGCCGGCCGACCCGGCTGATCGGCTACGACACCGACATCAATATTGCGAGGCGCAAGGCAGGCAAGTCCGAAATCTATCGCATCATCCGGCCCCGTACGATCGTCTATGCAGGTCTC
>NZ_JBFULE010001694.1:0-551 GCF_056400485.1 Roseateles sp. P5_B10 | reverse complement strand
GATCATGAGTGTCGAGCCAGCCTTCAAGGAACGCCTGCACGACATCTTCGGCGGCCTTCACGTCTGGCTGTCCTATGCGCTCTATGCGCTGGTCGGCCTACACATCGCCGCCGCGCTAAAGCATCAGTTCTGGGACGGCCATCCCGAACTGCAGAGGATGTGGCCGGGTGGCGACGCGCCCGCGCCTAGCCCCTTGTCGCCAGCGCAACGCCCGCCAGCGTAAATACCAGGGCCGCGATCTGCATGGCGCCGAGCGGTTCCCGCAGGGCGATGGCCGAGCTGACCACGCCGATCACGGGCACCGCCATGGTCCCGATTGCGGCCACCGAGGCCGGCAACTGCTTGAGCGCCGCGAACCAGCAGACATAAGCGATGCAGAACCCCACCAGCACGACATAAGCGAGCAGCCCCCAGCCCAGCGGCGTCAGTGCTGAAAAATGCGGGCTTTCGAAGATCAGACCCAGCAACAGCACCGGCACACAACCGATCCCGATCTGCCAGGCGGATGACGTCACCAGTGGCAGCGTGAGCCCGAACTTCTTGGCCAGCAC
>NZ_JBFULE010001693.1:0-552 GCF_056400485.1 Roseateles sp. P5_B10 | reverse complement strand
CGGCCGCGACGCGATGCGTTTCTGCTTCGATACGGTCACCACCAATCCGGCAAAGATCATGGGCCTCGATGGCTACGGCCTCGATGTCGGCTGCAACGGCGACCTCGTGCTGCTGCAGGCGCACGATCCCATCGAAGCGATCCGCCTGAAGGCAACGCGGCTCGCGGTCGTGCGCCGCGGCAAGGTGATCGCCGAAACGCCCGCGCGGATCGGCCGGCTCGCGCTCGATGGCCGCCCAACATCGGTCGATCCGGCCGCCTACGCGCCGCCGACATGATCTCTCGACCCCCACCCGCGCCTCGTCCGGCAGCATGACATCAGTCTCTCCCCATTCGCTGCGTGTTGCCGTCATCGGCGGCGGCGTGGCCGGCGCGTTTGCCGCGCTTATCCTTTCCAAGCTGCCGCAGATCGGGACGATCACCGTGCTGGATCGCGACGGCGCCTTCGGACGTGGGCTCGCCTATTCCGCCAAGGCCAAGTGGCACCGCATCAACGTTCCCGCTTACAAGATGGGCGGGCTCGGTGCCGACGATGACGGCTTTGTTGAATGGC
>NZ_JBFULE010001692.1:0-552 GCF_056400485.1 Roseateles sp. P5_B10 | reverse complement strand
GATGTAGTCCATGAAGCCCGCGCCGAGCGTGCCGGGAAAGCCGAGATAATTGACCTGCACCGGCGCGGCCCTGCGCGCGAATACGCCGGTGCGCTGCTCGCCGAAATAGCCGTTGAGATTGACAAGGATGTCGATGCGCTGCGTACGAATGGCATCCACCGCCTGCGGATCGCTCAGTGTGGAGATATCGACGATTCCATCCACGGCGCCAGCAATGCGTCGCCTGATGTCGCTGCCGTCGTCATAGCCGTTATCGATGGCGAAAATCTCGAACGCGCTTTTGTCGTGCTGCTCCAGCACACCGACCAGCAGCAGCGATGTCGCCTGCTGTCGAAATTCACCCGAGAGATAGCCGATGCGGATTTTTGCGTTCGGCCCGGTCGGAAAAGCACGCAGCGATGGAGCTTGCATGGGAAAACGCGAGGCGTTGGTCAGTTCGGCGCAGCGTTGCAGACTGCGTTCCGAGGTCGCCACGCCTTGCCAGCCGAACGGCTCGGCGGCCAGTTTGCCGGCTATGAGATCGGCATCGATCTCCGCAATCAGCGCATTCAC
>NZ_JBFULE010001691.1:0-553 GCF_056400485.1 Roseateles sp. P5_B10 | reverse complement strand
GGCCAGGATCGAACTGATCCTGAGCCTGCTGGGCGACTGAGCCTCAGCGGCTGCGGCGCCGGGCCACGAAACCGACCAGGCTCAGGCCGGCCAGCAGCAGGGCATATTGGCTGGGTTCAGGCACGGCCGCGATGGCCTGGTTGGTCAGATTGCCCTCGAAAGCGAAGACGTAGAACTGGTTGCCGTAGGCTGCCGGCGCGCCGCCGCCGTTCGGGATTGCCGTGGCCAGGAAGTCGTTATCGTTGGCGAGATACAGCGTGTGCATCGTTTTGCCGTTGACGACGACATCCTCGCCGAAGGCAATGCCTTCGAGCTTGGCCGATATCAGCGCGTCGGAAATGCCGGCGGCGTTGAGCGCGGCCTTGATATCGAGAAATCGCGTGCCGACTATTGCCGTGCCGGGTTGGGTGCGCAGGTCGGCGATGCCACTGACCTCGGCGGCACCGGTCAGGTTGATCTTGACGAGCTGTTTCACCGCCGCCTTGGAGCCGTCGCCCATGCCCTTGCCGTCGCGCTCCAGCACGATGAGTTCGTGGTCGTTCAGTGCCAGCAA
>NZ_JBFULE010001690.1:0-553 GCF_056400485.1 Roseateles sp. P5_B10 | reverse complement strand
TGCGGTGGCGCCGAGACGGCCGCATTCCTCAAAGGCCTCGACGGTCAGTTCGTGCGGCCTGGTCCATCTGGCGCGCCAACGCGTGGACGCCCCGATGTGTTGCCGACCGGGCGTAACTTCTTCGCGGTTGATGTCCGCGCTGTGCCGACGCCATCCGCATGGCGCATCGGGCAACTTGCGGCAGAACGGCTCGTCGAATCCTATTGGCAGGAGGCCGGCGAATGGCCGCGCGCGATCGCGCTGTCGGCCTGGGGCACGGCCAATATGCGCACTGGCGGTGACGATGTCGCGCAGGCGCTGGCGCTGATCGGCGCCCGGCCGTTGTGGGAGGAAACCTCCGGCCGTGTCACTGGCTTTGCGATCACGCCGCTGTCTGAGCTGAAACGCCCGCGCGTCGATGTGACCTTCCGTGTCTCCGGCCTGTTCCGCGATGCATTCCCGACCCAGATGGATATCATCGGCTCTGCCGTGAGTGCCGTGGCCGCACTCGATGAACCCGATGACGCCAATCCCATCGCGGCCAACGTCCGCGCGCGTGCCCGCACGCTCGAAG
>NZ_JBFULE010001689.1:0-553 GCF_056400485.1 Roseateles sp. P5_B10 | reverse complement strand
TAAAGATATAGCGAGTCGAGTTGTCTCGGTGAAGCAGGTCAATGAATTTCGCGATCTTTGGATTATCGATGTGCGTGAAAACGAAGTTGCCAGGCCGATTTTGCTTGGTGTACGAGACGTATTCGTCATGAGTACTCTGGTTGATGAACACAAAGACAGGGATTCCATGATCCAGAGCTACTTTGTATTCATTGCTCGTGATCGAATACATCTTCTCTTCCGATGCGCCGAGACTTGGACGTCTTTCTGAGGTGCTTCCGTAGTTGTTCTTAATAACAAGGATCAACATTGAGCACTCTGGAATCGCTGCGTAGCATGATTCCTCTAGGTGCTTGCTTGGCTCGAAAGCAATGTCTCCGAATTCGAACGCCACCGGTTCGAAGTCCATGTCGGAGATGAATTCGCTTAGCTCTTCCCTGGTTTGCTGCAGGTCGCGAAAAGTTGAGCTGATAAAAACTTTAGGGCGCGGCATGGCTATCCTCCAAAGTACGAGTTGTTAACTCTGTTTCGGCGCAGTTTTGCACAAGAGCTTTGCACTCTAATGGTGTATCAC
>NZ_JBFULE010001688.1:0-553 GCF_056400485.1 Roseateles sp. P5_B10 | reverse complement strand
GCGCCAGGCCGAACAGGGCCGCGGCCTGGCGGTGCGCGCCCGAGGCGGCCGCCAGTTCGGCGGCGCGCGGCGCCAGCCGGGCCACGGCATGGTCCAGGCCGGCGTGCTCGGCGTGATGCACAAGGCGCACCGGTGCCGCGCCGCGCTCGCTGAGGGCGTCGAACACTGCGGCATGCAGGGCCGCGGCGCGGGGCCCCAGGGCTTCCAGCACGGTCAGCCGGGTCAGCTCGTGCGCAAAGCGCAGGCAGTCGCCGCCGGCCTGCAGCAGGTCGCTGGTGACGACTTCGGCCAGGGCCTCGGGCTCCAGGCCGCAGGCGTGGGCCAGCACGGCGGTCTCCAGCGGCGCGGGCGAGACGCTGGCCACATTGAGCAACTCGCGCGCCGGTGGCGACAGCCGCGCCACGCGCGCCAGCAGCGCGTCCCGCACCGACACCGGCAGGCCCTCGGCCAGCGGCGCGGCCAGCAGCTCCGTCACGAAGAAGGGATTGCCGCCGCTGGTCTCGAACAGGCCCGCGGCCGGGCGGCCGGCGCGGGCCGCCAGCGCGGCCACGGC
>NZ_JBFULE010001687.1:0-553 GCF_056400485.1 Roseateles sp. P5_B10 | reverse complement strand
GACCGAGCGAGGGCTCATCGAGCATCAACAGCTTGGCCTCCGCCATCAGCCCGCGGCCGATCGCCAGCATCTGCTGCTCGCCGCCTGACAGCGAGCCGGCACTCTGGGTCAGCCGCTCGCCGAGCCGCGGAAACAACCCGATGACTTTTTCCATCTGCTGGGGGCGATGCTTGCGCGCATGCGCATTGATGCCGCCAAGCAGAAGGTTTTCGCGGATGCTCATTTCCGGAAACACCAGACGGCCTTCCGGCACCTGCACGATGCCGAGTTCGACACGCGCCTGCGGCGTCAATTTGCTGATGTCTTCGCCGAGAAACAGAATGCGCCCGGATATCGGCTTGACCATGCCGGACAGTGCATTGATTAGCGTGGTCTTGCCGGCATTGTTGGCGCCGAGCAGGCCGACGATCTCGCCCGCAGCGATCTTGACATTGATGTCGCGCAGCACCGGCACGCCGCCATAGCCCGCGACCAGATTATCGATCTCAAGCATCGAGATGATCCCCGAAATAGGCATCGACGACGCGCTGATCCCGAAGGATCTCGTCGGGCG
>NZ_JBFULE010001685.1:0-555 GCF_056400485.1 Roseateles sp. P5_B10 | reverse complement strand
CCGGTGCGGCGATCGAACAAGGCGTGCGCATCGATGTCGCCGATCATGGCTATGGCGTCCCCGAAGAAGTTCGGGATCATCTTTTCGAACCGTTCGCAACCGGGCGGCCGGACGGTACAGGATTGGGATTAGCCATCGTGCGCGAAGTGGCGGAAGCGCATGGCGGAAACATAGCCGTCCGGCACAGGATAGATGGTACGACGTTCGTGCTGACGCTTCCGTTCGGCGAGCCCGGGAAGTCCGAGGAATGACCACCATATTGATTGTGGACGATGAGATGGCGCTGCGAGACGCCCTCTGCGAGGCCGTGAGGGATTTGGGACACCTTCCAATAGCCGCGGCTTCCGGACGCGAGGCCGTGCGTCTCGCCGCGACCGCTCCGCCCGATGCCGCTTTGCTAGATCTGCGCATGCCGGACATGGACGGCTTGGCTGTCCTTAAAGAGCTCCGCAAGCCTGAGGGCCGAGCGACATTCCCCATCGCGATCGTCACCGCCTACGCCACTGCGGCCAATACGATCGAGGCGATGCGGCTCGGTGCGTTCGACCATCTGAC
>NZ_JBFULE010001684.1:0-556 GCF_056400485.1 Roseateles sp. P5_B10 | reverse complement strand
GTGCTGAAGCTGTTTCCGAAGCCACGGGCGAGGGCAGTGTCCTTCGTCAAGCTGAACAGCATTGACGCGGTGCTCGACCTGCTCGCTCAGGCACGTACTGAACTCGGTGACCGCATCGGCGCCTTCGAGGTCATGTCGCGCGGCCAGATCGAGGTGATCGCCGAGAACCTGCCGCTGGTGAACATCCCGTTCGAGCTGGATACGCCGTGGTATGTGCTGATCGAACTCGTCGATACGCTGGTGTCGGTGGATCTGAATGCAGCACTCGAAGCGTTGCTCAGCAACGCCTATGAGCGCGAGCTGGTCACCGATGCGCTGGTAGCTTCGAGCGAGACGCAGGCCGCAGCGTTCTGGAAGATCCGCCACAGCGTGTCGGAAGGCAGCAAGAAGGCCGGTTACGTCATCTCGCACGATAGCGCCGTACCCTTGTCGCAGCAGGCAACGTTCGTCACGCAGGCGGAGAAGCGCATCGCTGCCTATCGGCCCGACGCCCGCATCGTGATGCACGGCCATATCGGCGACGGCAACATCCACATCCTCGCGATCATTCCAGGCC
>NZ_JBFULE010001683.1:0-556 GCF_056400485.1 Roseateles sp. P5_B10 | reverse complement strand
CGTTCAGGCTTCGGTCGGCGAGAACCGTCGGCAGCCCACCCGATTTCGCGAGTTCGATCAGGGCCTCCACCGAGTTCATCTCGACGCGCACATCGAGCTTTGTATCCGGCGGCAGCGACTGGTCGAGAATGCGGCGGGTCGCAAAGGCCGTGGTCAGGAGTGCCAGCGGGCGGCGGGCGAGTGCCTGTAGCGTGATCGACTGTTGTCGCGATTGATTTTGAGACTTCGCAAGCACCAGGACGAGCCGTTCCTCGAACAGCAGGTCGACGCCCAAATCCGCATGCTGGGGCGGGGCGAAAGCAATCGCGAGATCGAGATCCCCGGACAGGATGCGTTGCTCGACACCGTTTGCTGAGCCGACCTCCACGCTGAGCCGAACGTCAGGATATTTCTCGCCGAAGCTGCCGATGATCTTCGGCAGGAAGGTCGTGCTGTAGGTGTAGATGACGCCGACACGAAGCGTGCCGGCCATGCCGCCCTCCAGCTCGGCTATGGCGGTGCGCGCCGCTTCGGTCTGAACCATCAGACGTTGTGCATGCTCGCGCAGTGCATGTCC
>NZ_JBFULE010001682.1:0-556 GCF_056400485.1 Roseateles sp. P5_B10 | reverse complement strand
TGATGGAACTGGCGCGGTCGATGTACCACTCACCGGAGAGGTCGAACTGATCCGACTTGACCGGCTTGAGGATCGGGTTACCCAGCGCCGAGCCGACGTTGCGCAGATCGTCGACGAAGATCGTGCGCGACGAGTCTGCGTTGACCACCGTACGCGTCTGTGCAGCACCCGCCGTCAGCTGCAGGTTGGGCTGCAGGTCGCTGAAGTCAGGCCGCGCCACCGCCTTGGCATAGGCAAAGCGCAACTGCATCTGGTCGTTGGCCTTCCAGCGCAGGTTCAGGCTGGGCAACACATTGACGTAGTTGTTTTCAACGGCGATCGGCGTCAGGAACGGCGTGAACGTCGGGATGGGACGGCTGAGGTTCGGAGCCGTTGCCGCAGCTGTCGAGTTGAAAACCAGCGTCTGGTATCCGGTGGTGTCGTACTTGGTTTCCACCACGCGCAGACCGACGTTGCCGTCGATGGGCAGGCCGTGCTCTTCCAGGCCGAAGCGCAGCTGGGCGTAGGCCGTCTTGGTGTTCTCCTTCTGCTTGTTGCTGTTGGGCGAGTTCTCACC
>NZ_JBFULE010001681.1:0-558 GCF_056400485.1 Roseateles sp. P5_B10 | reverse complement strand
GTTCGATGCCTTCGGGCCGGGTCTCGATCTCGACGTCCAGCAGTTCGCGCCGCGACGTGAACCAACCTTCCGCGAGGCCGAAGCCGAGGGCGAAGTCCTCCAGATCGGCCGGCGTGGCCAGCATGACGGCCTGCGAGATGTCGTTGACCGTCAGCGCCACGGGCACCTCGGCGGCGACCTCTTCGTCAGTCGCCGTATTCAGGGGTTTCAATGTCCGCAGCGCGGCCTCGGTTTRCATGGCGGCGATGATAGAAGCCTCGTTTTGCTGGAGCCACCGTGTACCTGCCCGCCCATTTCAAGTCTGCCGACCTCGACCATGCATTGCGCCTGATCGCCGAGCATCCGCTGGCCTTGCTGATCGGGCCGGATGCGCAGGGCGAGAGCTTCGGCAGCCATCTGCCGCTGGTCGTCGTGCCGCAGCAGGACGGCCTTGTGCTGGAAGGCCATATGGCACGCGCCAATCCGCACTGGGGTTGGCTGTCACAGCAGAAGAGCCTGCTGGCCGTCTTCAGCGGCCCGAGCGCCTACATCAGCCCGAGCCACTATGACGCGGTGCAG
>NZ_JBFULE010001680.1:0-558 GCF_056400485.1 Roseateles sp. P5_B10 | reverse complement strand
GAATTGTTCAAGGCGATGACCAAATGCGACATGATCCACGTGCCCTATCGCGGCTCGGCGATCGCCTTTCCCGACATCATCTCCAACAAGGTGCAGTTGATCTTCGACAATCTGCCCACAGCGCTCGAACAATCGCGCGGCGGGACGGTGCGCGCGCTCGGCGTCACCTCGCCGCAACGCTGGCCCATCGTGCCGGATGTCCCGGCCATTGCCGAGACGGTACCGGGCTTCGAGTCCATCGGCTTCTACGGCATCTCCGCGCCCAAGGGCACGCCGCCGGAGGTGATTGCCACGCTCAACAAGGCCGTGGGCGAAGCGCTGAAGGATCCGAAGCTGATCGCACGGCTCGCCGAGACCGGCGGCGTGCCGAAGCCCATGACGCCCGAGGAATTTGGCAAACTGGTTGCCGCCGAAACCGAGAAATGGCGCAAGGTGGTGGAATTCGCCGGCGTGTCGGTCGACTGAGCCGGGGCCGATTGATCCAGGGCGACTGACCTAGACGCTTACCGCGACCATGGCGGGCAGCAGCTCAGAACTACTGACCGCCCCGGCGACGAG
>NZ_JBFULE010001679.1:0-559 GCF_056400485.1 Roseateles sp. P5_B10 | reverse complement strand
CCGCCGGATTGCCGTCGGGGCCGGTGAAGTTGAATGGCGGATAGTCGGTTTCGGTCAGGAAGCGGATCACGGTGATGCGCGACAGGTCCGGCCGGTCCGGACGGCGACGCGGATCCCAGAAGCCCGGCACGGCCTGCGGGCCGGGCTGGCTCGCGGCTGGAGCCGACGTCTGCGCGAAGCCGACCGTCGCCGAAAGCAGCGAGATCCACGCACCCAACAGAATGCCAAGGGTCAGCGCAGTTGCGCGACGCCATGCCAGAGGTATTTGGTTGCTGGAATTAACCATCTGTGGTTGCATATAGGTGCTTCCGGATCGCGGTCTTATAGACCATCCGGCGCGAGACGCGAGTAGCGTTTGTGGCGTGAGGGCGTTGCATGGGCGTGCAGCAATCTTTCCGGGTTCATGGGCCCCGCGCGTGGCGCCAGCCGGCTGGCGCGCTACGCCCGCCTCCCGCACCGGTCGGCAGGACGTCCTCCCTCCCCGTGCCGGACCCTGGCATCCGGTCAGACCGCGGCAAAAATCCGGCCAGCGAGCTCGACTGCCTGCGCGGCATACTCC
>NZ_JBFULE010001678.1:0-559 GCF_056400485.1 Roseateles sp. P5_B10 | reverse complement strand
GTGCCGGCAGCCTTGATGGCCTGGAGATAGTGCAGCACCGAGCCATAAACGCCGGTCTGGATCATGGTCGGCATCACCTTGGTGCGTTCGAAGAACTTCTTCGACCAGGCGCGCGTCTTGTCGTCCATGTTCCAGTAGGACGCGGTCGTGAGGTAAGTGCCTTGTGCGGCGTCGAGTCCGATCGCATGAACATCTGTGTCGAACATCAGCAGGCCGACCAGTTTCTGGCCGCCTTTGACAAGGCCGAATTCACCGGATTGCTTGATCGAATTGTCAGTGTCCTGGCCGGCATTGGCGAAGGCGACGACTTCAGCCTTCGAGTTCTGTGCCTGCAATGCGAAGGACGAGAAATCGGCGGTGTTGGTCGGGTGGCGAACACCGCCCAGCACGGTGCCGCCGCTCGCCTTGATGAAGCGCGTCGCGTCCTGTTCAAGCTGATTGCCGAAGGCGTAGTCGGCCGTGATGAAGAACCATGACTTTCCACCGCCGGCGACCACCGCAGAGGCCGTCACCTTCGCAAGCGCGTAGGTGTCGTAGGTGAAGTGGACCGTGTTGGGGC
>NZ_JBFULE010001677.1:0-560 GCF_056400485.1 Roseateles sp. P5_B10 | reverse complement strand
GGCGAAGGCATCGCCGAGCCAATGGTTCTTCTCGGCCGAAATCGCGTTGGCGATGTCGGAGAAGGTGGCGGTGCCCTTGTCGGCGGCGACGACCAGATAAGGATCGTCGCCATCATGCCGCACGGTCGAGTCGGGTGGGAGGAGGTCGTCACCGTCGAGATTGTCGGTGAGTTCGAGCAGCGAGCGAACGAAGATGCGATAGGCTTCGGTGCCTTCCGCGAGCCACGCGTCGCGGCTGGAGAGTGGGGGCAGGCGCTTGGGCACGAAGCCGCCTTTGGCGCCGACCGGCACGATCACGGCGTTCTTGACCTGCTGGGCTTTGACGAGGCCGAGGATCTCGGTGCGGAAATCCTGCGGCCGATCGGACCACCGTAGTCCGCCACGCGCAACCTTGCCGAAGCGCAGGTGAATGCCTTCGACGCGGGGCGAATAGACGAAAATCTCGTAGAGCGGTCGTGGGGCCGGCAGGTCCTCGATTCCGCGCGCGTCGAACTTGAAGGAGATCACCGGACGCGGATGTCCGTCCTCGCCGACCTGCCACAAATTGGTGCGGATGGTGG
>NZ_JBFULE010001676.1:0-560 GCF_056400485.1 Roseateles sp. P5_B10 | reverse complement strand
GAACGGGATGGTGGCATCGGCGGGCACATTCACGGTCTGAACTCCTTGGATTGGCTGAGAAAAGTGTTAAATCCGATCCATCCGGCGGGCGCAATCCGGCGCCGGCGCAGGGCCTTATGCAGGCTGTTTTTCGAGCAGCACGGGCATTGCCGGGGCAAAGCTTGGGACATGCGGGGAACGGGCCGGAATAGGCCTTTTCCGCATGCTCCGATCTCCCTATGAAGAAGCCTTACAGAGCCAAGAGACCCCATGACCGAGCCAAAGATCACTCCCGAACTCGTCGCTTCCCACGGCCTCAAGCCCGACGAGTATGAGCGCATTCTCAAGCTGATCGGGCGGGAGCCGACTTTCACCGAACTCGGCATCTTCTCGGCCATGTGGAACGAGCATTGCTCGTACAAATCCTCGCGCATCCATCTGAAGGGGCTGCCGACCAAGGCGCCGTGGGTGCTGCAGGGGCCGGGCGAGAATGCCGGCGTGATCGATATCGGCGACAATCAGGCCATCGTCTTCAAGATGGAGAGCCACAACCATCCGAGCTATATCGAGCCCTATCAGGG
>NZ_JBFULE010001675.1:0-560 GCF_056400485.1 Roseateles sp. P5_B10 | reverse complement strand
GCCGCACTTCACGCTGGATGACAAGCTGCTGTGCGGCATGTCGGCCTTCAAGGCGCATTGCACCTTCGGCTTCTGGGAACGCGAGGGCGCGACACCCGGACAGCCCGGTGCCATGGGCGATCTCGGCCGCATCACGACCCTGGCCGACCTGCCTAGCCGCACCGAGTTGCGCAAGCAGATCAAGGCCGCTGCCGCATTGCTGCAGGCCGGCGCGCCGCGCGCCGCAAAACCCAACCGCGAGCCGCGGCCCCAGCTCGAGATGCCCGACGACTTCGCCGCGGCGCTGAGCAAGGTCAAGGCGGCCAAGCAGCACTACGACGCCTTCGCGCCCAGCAAGCAGCGCGACTACCTCGAATGGGTGCTGGAGGCCAAGCGCGAGGACACACGCACCAAGCGCATCGCCCAGGCGGTGGAGTGGATCGCTGACGGCAAATCACGCAACTGGAAGTACGAAAGCTGTTAGCCCCTCGTCCGGTCTCGCCCTGCTGGACGCGGGCGCGCCCAGCCGGTCCCCCGGGGGGACGGCGATGCTTGCCGGCGCGACCGGCAAGCACATCGCC
>NZ_JBFULE010001674.1:0-561 GCF_056400485.1 Roseateles sp. P5_B10 | reverse complement strand
TCTTCGGTGTCTCGACCTATGTCGTCGTCTACGCGACTGGCCAGGCTGGCCTGTCGCCTTGGACGGGCTTCGCGCTTGGTGTGCTGGCGGCTACCGCGGTGGCCTCGGTATTTGCGCTGCTCGCGGTGCGCACCTCCGGCGTCTATTTCCTGCTGCTGACGCTTGCGCTCGGCATGATCGTGTGGGGCGTCTGCCTGCGCTGGACGCAGGTGACCGGCGGCGAGAATGGCATGCGCGCCGATGTGCGGCCGGCGGCCCTGATGAGCCACAGCGCGTTCTATTGGGCGGTGCTCGCCGGCGCCGTCATTGTATCTTTTGCCATGTGGCGGTTCGTGCGATCGCCGTTCGGCCTGACGTTGCGCGGTATCCGCGACAGTGAAAGTCGCATGCGCAGCCTCGGCTATAATGTGCCRCTGCATCTGTTCATCGGCTTCACGGTGTCCGGCATCTTCGCCGGCATCGCCGGGGGGCTCTATGCGATGTTCAACAATTTTGTCAGCCCCTCGACGGTTGCGCTCGCGCAATCGGTGGAGGGCGTCTTGATGATGATCGCCGGCGGTG
>NZ_JBFULE010001673.1:0-562 GCF_056400485.1 Roseateles sp. P5_B10 | reverse complement strand
ACCTCTGTGAGGAGGATCTGCGGGTCGAAGAAGCCGAGCAGAAGGCGGCGCAGGACTTGAAGGACCTGCTGGAGCGGGCGCTGGCGACGGCGATGCCGGCCTACGTGCAGATGGGCACGGCCGTGCTGGCGCTGAAGGACGCGTGGAAGGCCTTCGGCAAGACCATCACCGACCACGTGACGGAGACGCTCATCAATGCCGGTGCGCCACGCAAGGTGGTCGAGGCGCTGATGAAGGTGGCGTCCTGGGCCAACGACATGGCGACCTTGGCCGAGATCGGGCAGATGTGCGGCATAGCGACCGAGGCCGTGCTGGACGTGCTGAACAAGCTGCGCTCGATGAACGTCGGTGGGCTGGTGCAATACCGGCTGGGCCTGGCCGTGGACAGCGGCTTGAAGAATGTGCTCAGCGCGATCGACCTGTTCCGCGACCCGATCCGCAACATCGTGGAGGTGGGCTACTACTCGCGTCTGGCGGTGTGGAAGGCCGCGCTGGACAACGAAGGCGTGATCATCGTCGCCTACGGCGGTATCCGGCAGCAGGTTGACGAGTTCCTCAAGGC
>NZ_JBFULE010001672.1:0-564 GCF_056400485.1 Roseateles sp. P5_B10 | reverse complement strand
GCCAAGGGGCCGGCGCTCGGCCATGTGCTGGCGCTGGCGGAAGATGCTTGGCTGGCGCTGGATTTCCCGATGGAGGTCGATGTGATGACGGTCATCGCTGATCAGACGATCGCGCGCTTCAAGCACGACCATCAGCTCTGAGGCCTGACGGCGCCATGAAGCATGTCATTCGCCCCGGTTCTGCCGATGTCAGCGAGGATGCGGATGTCGTCGTGCCGTGGTGGAGTTTCACCAAGACGCTGATCGCGGCCACGGCGCTGACCATGGTGCGCGACGATCAATTGGCGCTGGATGAGAGCCTGCCAGGCCAGACCTTCACGCTGCGCCAGTTGCTGCAGCATCGCGCGGGTCTGACGGATTACGGTTCACTTCCCGCCTACCATGCGGCCGTCGCTGCCGGTGAAGACGCGTGGCCGGTGGACCGGCTGCTGCACTCAGTTTCTGCTCTGCATGCCGGAATTGAGCCGGGCCATTTCGCCTATTCGAATGTCGGCTATTTGCTGGTCAGGCAGCATCTCGAACGCGTGAGCGGGCTGACGCTTGATGCCTTGATGCGTCGACGGT
>NZ_JBFULE010001671.1:0-564 GCF_056400485.1 Roseateles sp. P5_B10 | reverse complement strand
TACGAGTCCATCCGCGACTTCATCGTGCTGCACTACAAGCTGACGAAGCGCGACGACAGCGAGTTCTGGCGCTACTGCGCGGCCATGTCGATCCCGGACGCCTTGAGCCACCAGATCGAACTCTTCCGCCGCAGTGGTCGCGTCGCCATCCTCGATCCGGACAGCTTCGCTGAGCCTTCCTGGGTATCGCTGTTCCTGGGCCTCGGCTGCTGGCCGGAGCGCCACGACCCGTTGCTGCGACAGGTGGACGAACAAGCGCTACGCGCGCACTTCCAGCGTCTTCGCGCGGCCATCTCGCAGACCGTGGACGGCATGCCTGACCACGGCGCCTTCATAGATCGGCACGTCCGTGCCCCAGCCATGGAGGCAGTCAAGCCATGAACGACCAAGCCATCCGCCGCATCGTCATCGTCGGCGGCGGCAGCGCCGGCTGGATGGCCGCCGCGCCGCTCAGCCAGGTGTTCGGCACGCAGCCGGCCGGGCCGGCCAACCCGGTCGGTTGCGAGATCGTGCTGATCGAGTCGCCCGAGATCGGCACCGTGGGCGTGGGACCGTGGGCGTGGG
>NZ_JBFULE010001670.1:0-565 GCF_056400485.1 Roseateles sp. P5_B10 | reverse complement strand
GCCGGCGAGGGCTTCGATCTCAACCTGCCGCTTCAACCCGGCGCCGGCGGCGCCGAAATGAATGCAGCGCTCGACATCGCGATCGCAAGCGTTCGCGCATTTGGCGCCGATGCGCTTGTGGTGGCGCTGGGCTTCGATGCCCATCGCGATGATCCGATCGGCATCCTAAAGCTCGAGGCAAAGGATTTCGGGAGCGTCGGGAGCAAGATGCAATCGCTGGGTCTGCCGACGCTTGTCGTGCAGGAAGGTGGTTATGGGATCGATGCGATCCAGGACTGCCTCGACTCTTTCCTGACCGGCTTCAAGCCAACGTAGCCTGCGTGGTGAGTGGGGCGGACTACGCTTCGCTCATCTGCCCTACGCACTGCGCCGGTTCAGTTCTCGAAGGCCGTCGCCGGCCTGCGACAACGCGGTACGCCTCGTTGATACGATCCACTCCGGTGCCGGAGGAGATGGTCGGCCGATTTCACTTGCAGCCTGATGTGCTGTCTCCAGCACGCGCCATCGGCTTGCCGTTGATGAATACGCCGGTGCTACCCGAGATGGTCTTGCCGCCGCATTCGGT
>NZ_JBFULE010001669.1:0-565 GCF_056400485.1 Roseateles sp. P5_B10 | reverse complement strand
CGTCGAAGGAGGGCGGGACGCCGGCTTCCTTCAGTCGTTGATCGATGAATCGCAGGAGTTCGTATTGTTTGCGCGTGAGCATCTGAAGCCATCCTCAGTTGACGGTGTCGGCCGCCGCGTGCGTTTCAAAGGGCCTTCGAACGGGGAGCCTCAGTCCAGAGACGATCGTTCGAAGATCGGTTGCGCGAGTTCGGGCACTCTCAAACTACTCAAAGCCACAGAATCTCGAAACAAATCATGAACGAACACTATATGTTCCATATGTGTTCTGCAATGCTTAATTTCCCGTCAAGAAGACGTATGTGGAGCCGAGCAAGGCAATGACTGAGGAAGTCGTTCCGGACCTTCCGCGAGCGCGTCAAACGACGGAAATGCGCGAGCAGACCGCTTGCAGTTACGCGGAAGGCGGCCGGCCGGAGAGTGGCAAAGGCGGCGGTGTCGTGGAGCCGGTCGCCAGCGAGCGCTGAACCATGATCGTGTCGGCCCAGCGGCCCGAGCGATAGGCGACGCCGGGCAGCAAGCCGACGCGGGCAAAGCCGAAGCTCTCATGCAAGCCGAGCGAGGC
>NZ_JBFULE010001668.1:0-565 GCF_056400485.1 Roseateles sp. P5_B10 | reverse complement strand
ATACCAAGCTGCTCGGCATCGAGATCTACACCGCTTACCTGTACCCGCTGCAGATCGCCGCCGTGCTGCTGCTCGTGGCCATCGTCGCGGCCATCGCCCTGACGCTGCGCCGCCGCAAGGACTCGCGTGCCATGGACGCATCCGAACAGGTCAAGGTCACCAAGGCCCAGCGCCTGAAGATCGTCAAGATGGCGCCCACCGTCGCCACGCCGCCGGCCCCGCCCGCCGCACCCACCGAAGGAGGCCAGGCATGACCGCCATTACCGGGCTGAGCGGCCTGACCCTGGGCCACTTTCTGACGCTGGGCGCGATGCTGTTCGCGCTGTCGGTGATCGGCATCTTCCTGAATCGCAAGAACCTGATCGTGCTGCTGATGGCCATCGAGCTGATGCTGCTGGCGGTCAACATGAACTTCGTCGCCTTCTCGCACTACCTGGGCGACATGGGCGGCCAGGTCTTCGTGTTCTTCATCCTGACCGTCGCGGCGGCCGAGTCGGCCATCGGCCTGGCCATCCTGGTCGTGCTGTTCCGCAACCGAGCCAGCATCAACGTCGAAGAACTCGAC
>NZ_JBFULE010001667.1:0-565 GCF_056400485.1 Roseateles sp. P5_B10 | reverse complement strand
TGCCGCAGCCCAGGCCGAGAAGATCAACCTGCGCATCGGTGACGGCACGATCTGCATCGCGCTCGATGAAACCACGACGCCGGAAACCGTCGAAGCCATCTGGCGCGCATTCGGTGGCAAACTTGGCTATTCAGACGTGGAGCATGGTGTCAGCGAAGCCCTGCCCGCCTCGCTGAAGCGCAGCTCGGCCTTCCTCACCCATCCCGTCTTCCACAGCCATCGCTCAGAGACCGAACTCCTCCGTTACATGCGGAAGCTCTCGGACCGCGACCTGGCGCTTGACCGCGCGATGATCCCGCTCGGCTCCTGCACCATGAAGCTGAACGCGACGACCGAGATGATGCCGTTGACCTGGCCCGCTTGGGGCTCGCTGCATCCGTTCGTCCCGTCCGAGCAGGCTGCGGGCTATCAGCAGCTTTTCGCGACGTTGGAGAAATGGTTGTGCGACATCACCGGCTATGATGCCGTGTCGCTGCAGCCGAATTCCGGCGCGCAGGGCGAATATGCCGGCCTGCTCGCGATCCGCGCCTATCACGCGGCACGCGGCGACAGCCATCGCAATATC
>NZ_JBFULE010001666.1:0-566 GCF_056400485.1 Roseateles sp. P5_B10 | reverse complement strand
CAATGGATCCGCTCAGGCCACACCGCAATGCCACCTTTCTCACCCGCGGCGCGCTTGAACAGTGCCAGGTCGAGTTCGCCGCGTTCGAGATCGCGGCGCAAATACGTGCTCTGATCGGCGCGTACGTCGAGCCGCAAACCGGGCCGCGACCGCGAAAAATTCGCCAGCAATTCGGTCAGGCGATAGGCCGCGAAATCCTCGGGGATGCCGAGCCTGACAGCGCCTTCATTGGTCGGCCGGGCCAGCACGTCACGGGCTTCCTCCGCCAGCGCCAGCAGCCGTCGCGCATAGGACAAGAGCCGCTCGCCGGCTTCGGTCGGGGTCACGTCCTTGCCGGTGCGGTTCAGCAGCGGCTGGCCGATATCCTCTTCCAGTCGCTTGATTTGCTGGCTGACGGTGGATTGGGTGCGGTGAACGCGCTCGCCGGCGCGGGTAAAGCCGCGGGCATCGACCACCGAGACGAAGCTGCGCAGGAGTTCGAGATCCAGCATCGGCTGTCCATTCGTTTTTCAACTGACAATAAGTATATCATTTAATTTCCAAATGAGAAGGCGTGCGCATAGACC
>NZ_JBFULE010001665.1:0-566 GCF_056400485.1 Roseateles sp. P5_B10 | reverse complement strand
ATCGTCTTCGTCTCGCATTCGGTCGAATTCGTTTTGGGGCATAGTCCGAAAGATCTGCTCGGGCGCTCCTGCTTCGAACTGGTGCATCCGGAAGATGTCGAAGCCGTGAAGGCGGCCAGCGCGCAATTGAAAGATCTCACGGCGAACCGCACCGTGATTTTTCGGACTTATCGTGACGACCAATCGCTCGCTTGGGTGGAGGTTAACTTCAAACTGGCCACCCGCGAGATCGATCGCGACAAGGTCGAAATCGTAGGCGTGCTACGCGACGTCACCCTTCGGAAAAGCATGCAGGACGAGTTGACGTCGTTGAATACAAAGCTCGCCGAACTCGCGACCACTGACGGGCTGACGGGGCTCGCTAACCGCCGCACGCTCGACGGCTTTCTGCGCCGCGCCTTTGAACAGCACGACGAGATGTCGGTGCTTTTGATCGACGTCGACAACTTCAAAGGCTACAATGACAGCAACGGCCACCAAGCCGGCGACGACTGTCTGAAACGCGTTGCCGCCGTCATTGCCGATGCCACGATCAATACGCCGGCATTGTCTGCACGCTATGGGGG
>NZ_JBFULE010001664.1:0-567 GCF_056400485.1 Roseateles sp. P5_B10 | reverse complement strand
TAGCCGACCGGAATTTGCAGCGCCTGGTTGGCGATCGATTTCGCGGTATCGACCAGCTTCTGCAAGGAGGTGATGCCGGTATTGGCTGCCTGCAGCACCTGCACGCCGTTGCCAATGCCATCGAGCAGGGCGTTGATGTCGCCGGCGCGGCTGTCGAGCCCTGCTGCCGTGAAGAAATTCGTGGGGTTGTCGAGGGCAGTGTTGACCTTCTTGCCCGTCGCAAGACGGTTCTGCGTCGTGGACAAGAGGTCCGCGGTCGACTGCAACGACAGCAGGTTCTGGCGAACCGAAGCCGATAGAACGATGCCTGACATATGGAAACCTTCCTGTTCCCCGCGCAGTCGACCTTCAGGTCGCGCAAGCGCATGGTGCATCTGACGAGACCCGTCTCGCCGCGATGCTGTCGGTTGAATTTGACGCCCTTCTGGAAGAGGAATCTCGGTCCGCCTTGCGGCGATGCCCGGATTAACGCGGCCGATTCTCGGCCTACCTTCTTCCTACTCAGGCCGAATATGACCGACGACCATTTAAGATATGGTTAACAGCGGATTAAGGCTTTCGTAAAAC
>NZ_JBFULE010001663.1:0-567 GCF_056400485.1 Roseateles sp. P5_B10 | reverse complement strand
GACGGTGAACGGCACTGAGGTGTCGCACAGCATCGCGCCGCGCGTCACGCTGGCGGATTTCCTGCGCCAGACGCTGGAGCTGACCGGCACCCATACCGGCTGCGAGATGGGCGTTTGCGGCGCCTGTCTGGTTATTCTGGATGGCCGCGTCGTACATTCTTGTCTGACCTTCGCGGTGCAGGCGAGCGGGGCGGCCATCGAGACCGTCGAAGGTCTCACCGAGCGCACTGCGATTGCCGATCTTCAGGAGGCATTTCATCAGCGCAACGCCCTGCAATGCGGCTTCTGTACGCCGGGCATGCTGATGACCGCGCATAGCCTGCTGTCACAGCCGGGCGTGCCGACGCGTGAGGAAATTCGCGAAGCGCTATCTGGAAATTACTGCCGCTGCACCGGCTATGAAGCCATCGTCGATGCCATCGAGAAGGTCGCGCGCGACCGCGATGCAGGTGTGATTGATCAGGCATCCGAGGAGGTCGGCGCATGAGCGTGCTAACCCCACTGGATCGTCCGAACTCCTATATCGGCCGCTCGGTGCCGCGCCCGAATGCCAAGCGATTGCTGGCC
>NZ_JBFULE010001662.1:0-567 GCF_056400485.1 Roseateles sp. P5_B10 | reverse complement strand
AAAGTGCAGGAGCGGCTGAGGCCGCTGGTCGGCTTGGCGTTGCCGTCCTTCGAGAGTTACCGGATCGCGCACAGCAAGGCCGGCTTCAGCCGTATGCTGAGCGAGCTTGGATTGGCGCAGCCAGAGACGCAGATCGTCGCCGGCGCTGATGCGCTTCGTGCTGCAGTTCGTTTTCCCTGCGTCATCAAGACGGCCATCGGCACTGCGAGCCGCGGCGTCTGGATGGTGCGCAATGATGCTGACCTTGCGCTCGCAATGAGAGAGCTTGAGGCCGGCAACGGCTTTGCCGGCGAAGTGCTGGTGCAGGTCCGCGTCACGGGTACGACCGAGAAGGCGCAGGGCGTGTTCTGCCGCGGCGAACTGGTCGGCTTTCACGCCTATCGGCAGATCATGGAGGGTGCCGGCGGCGGCGATGCCATCAAACGCAGCGTGCGGCGTGAGCGCGTGCGCGACGATCTCGCCACCATCGGCCGGCATCTCGCCTGGCACGGCGCGCTGTCGATCGACTTTATCATGCCGGACGATGACAGCGGGCCATTCTATATCGACTGCAATCCGCGACTGGTC
>NZ_JBFULE010001661.1:0-568 GCF_056400485.1 Roseateles sp. P5_B10 | reverse complement strand
TTGTTGTAGCGATCGAACTGAAACACGTCGTTGAGCAGGAAGCCGACGTCTTCGAGCGGGGCTTTGTAGCTGGGCATGGAATTCTCTCGGTTTGAATTCGATTGATCGGATGATACGGCGCCGCCGTGTCAGATTTACGCAATTGTTATCGGAGATGAAGCAAGCAGCTGGCGGCTCATTGCCGCGCCAATTCCTCGCCCATCAACCGGTGCAAAAGGTTGATGGCCTTGAGCGGCCTGACCATCACCTTGAAGTGGGTAATGCGCCCATCATCGGCGAAGGTGATCATGTCGACGCCATTGATTTTGATGCCTTCGATCTCGTTCTCGAATTCGAGCACCGCGCCGTTGTCGCTGCGCCATTCGCCTTTGTAAGCGAAGCCGGGGCCACCCAGCACTTTCTCTGCAGTCGTCAGATACTTGAACACGATCTCACGGCCCCGCTGCGGCGCATGCACGACCGGGCTTTCGAACACGGCATCCGGATGCAGCAGGTCCCACAGCATCGCCCGGTCATGAGACCGCATGAAGCTGTACCATCTATCGAGGCCGGTCATACTCATTTGCGA
>NZ_JBFULE010001660.1:0-568 GCF_056400485.1 Roseateles sp. P5_B10 | reverse complement strand
CCTGATTCCATCTTCTTCAAGGATTTGAAATCACGCTTCGTCAAAATAAGCCGTTCAGAGCTGCATAACCTGCTGCGACTATCGATCAGCCGCTACCGCGCAGTACATCCCGGCACGGATGAAGACGCACTCCCGCCGCATTTGGCCAACGTGGATGAGTTTGAAAAATATGTGATCGGCAAAACCGATGCAGACCTTTACGGCCAGGACAGGGCGAGTGAATTCAGCCATGATGAAGAAGAAATCCTCCGGACCGGAAAACCCATCGTCGAAAAGAGCGAGAAAACCGTCCATCCCGATGGGCGCGTTGTTTGGTATCTCACCACCAAAAGCCCCTGGAGAGACCGGCATGGTCAACTGATCGGGACCTTCGGAACGTCAAAAAACATATCCGAACTGAAGGAAGCCGAGCGAAAAATTGAAGAGGTGCAGGCCCAACTGCTGACTGCGGCACGCCTCGCCGGCATGGCAGAGATCGCAACCAACGTTTTGCACAACGTGGGCAACGTTCTCAACAGCGTCAACGTATCGGCCGACTTGATTGGCGCCCAGTTGCGGGCATCCAAGC
>NZ_JBFULE010001659.1:0-568 GCF_056400485.1 Roseateles sp. P5_B10 | reverse complement strand
GTCGACCTCCAGCACGCGGTCGACCTGGGCGTGGCCTTCGATGCCGTCACAGCCGGTCCATTTGGCGGGGGCCTTTCTCAACGGCACCGCAACGGCCATGCCTGCCAGCAGCACGTCGCGAGCGAGTGTCGACTTGCCCGAACCGGACACGCCCGTCACGGCCACCAGCCGATGCAGCGGCACGTCCACCGTCACGCCCTTGAGGTTGTGCAGGGCCGCGTTCAGCACGGTCAGCTTGGGCGCATCGGCCTCGATGGGTCGGCGCGCCTGCAGCGGGTGGATCAGCGGGTGGGCCAGCATGCGGCCCGTCGTCGATTCGGGTTCCAGCGCGAGCTGGGCCGCGGTGCCTTGCGCCACCACGCGGCCACCGCGTTTGCCGGCGCCGGGGCCGATGTCGATGATGTGATCGGCGCGGCGGATGGTGTCCTCATCGTGCTCGACGACGACCAGCGTGTTGCCCTTGTCGCCAAGTGTCGCCAACGCCTTCAGCAGGATCTGGTTGTCGCGCGGGTGCAGGCCGATGGTGGGCTCGTCCAGCACGTAGCAGACGCCCTGCAGGTTGCTGCCC
>NZ_JBFULE010001658.1:0-569 GCF_056400485.1 Roseateles sp. P5_B10 | reverse complement strand
TGAACGGCGCGCCGGCGAGCTTCGCCAGCCGCCGTGCGATCTCGGTCTTGCCGACGCCGGTGGGGCCGATCATCAAAATATTCTTCGGCAGCACTTCCTCGCGGAGCGATCCCGTTAGCTGCAGGCGCCGCCAACGATTGCGGAGTGCGATGGACACTGCGCGTTTGGCATCATGCTGGCCGACGATGAAGCGGTCGAGTTCGCTAACGATTTCGCGGGGGGAAAAGTCGGTCATGTCGCTCTACGTAGGGTGAGAAGGGCGTTGGGACAAGCGGATCAGATGATGGGTGGCCCGGCCTGCCAGGTCCGGATCGCTTCGAATGGATGAATCAGCATGATCACGTTCAAAGTGAGATTGTCGCGAATATGCAAGCCGACCAGAATTTCAAACAGCAAAGCGATCGCGACGGTGGCGGCGACCGGCAGCTTCTTTGCGATAATAAAGCCGGCGATCATCGATAATGTATCTGCCAGCGAAGTGACGATGCTGTCGCCGAAATAATCCAGCGACATCGTTCCGGCGCGATAGCGCTCGATGATCCAGCTCGAATTTTCCAGCAGCTCCCAAC
>NZ_JBFULE010001657.1:0-569 GCF_056400485.1 Roseateles sp. P5_B10 | reverse complement strand
ATGTACAAGGGATGAACGCAAAATGCCGTTTGGCGGTGCACGCAATATGACGCTATCGTGGCACCCATGGCGAGACTCGCGAGTGGTCCGTCGAGGAGTTCGAAGACTATGAAATTGCTGCTGATTGCCGGGATCGGGGTCATTCTGGCGGGCCTTGCCGCGATCGGCTTCGGCATTCCGGTCAAGGAATTCGGCTTCGGCAATACCCTGATCCTGACCGGAACGGTCGGGGCCTGCACCGGCTTGATCATGGTGAGCATGGCGCTCGCCGTCGGCGAGCTGAAGAAGTTTGGGCCACAGGGCGAGATCGATGAACCGGTTCCGTCGCCCCGGCTGCCGCGCCGGGAACTGAAACTGCCGCCGGTTCCGGGGGAGGACGCAGAGGAGGCGGATGACGCGCCCGCGCCGGCCCCGCTGTTCAGCCGTGACCAGCCGGCCGCGCGACCTGCCGTTCCGGAGCCAGGTGTTCCCCCGTGGCAGGACGAAGTGCTGCGCGACCGCGAGCGGCTTGCGTCCGCTGCCGCCGAGGCACCGGTGCCTGAGGAGCCGAAGCGTCGCAATCTGCTGTT
>NZ_JBFULE010001656.1:0-569 GCF_056400485.1 Roseateles sp. P5_B10 | reverse complement strand
TGTTGGCGGCCTGCGTGTTCGCCCATCGCTCGGCCGAGGGGCCCCATGCGCGCTGGCTGCAACAACTGGGTGTGCGCCCGCTGCTGGACCTGGACCTGCGCCTGGGCGAGGGCAGTGGTGCGGCGCTGGCCTGGCCACTGCTGACGGCCGCCTGTGCGCTGCTGGCCGACATGGCCAGCTTCGACAGCGCCGGCGTCAGCAACCGCGAGTAGCCCTGTGCGGCTTTTCCTTGTTGCATTGCAGTTCCTGACGCGGCTGCCGGTGCGGCTGGAGGGCTTCGAGCCGGCCTGGCTGAACGATTGCGTGCGGCACTTCCCGCTGGTGGGCGCGCTGGTCGGCGGCGTCGGCGCAGTGGTGCTGGCGGGGGCCGGTCATTTGTGGCCGGCCTGGGTGGCCGCGGTGCTGGCGCTGGCGGCCACCGTCGCGTTGACCGGCGGGTTTCACGAGGATGGCCTGGCCGACACCTTCGATGCCTTGGGCGGCGTGGTCAGCCGCGACAAGGCGCTGGCGATCATGAAGGACTCGCGCATCGGCAGCTATGGCGCTTTGGCGCTGGGCCTGAGCTTGTT
>NZ_JBFULE010001655.1:0-570 GCF_056400485.1 Roseateles sp. P5_B10 | reverse complement strand
GCCAATGCATAGCTGGAAGAATGAATTCAACGCATCGGGGGACATCGAAGCTCTTTCACGGCACATACAAACACCGCCCTGCATCGCAAACTGCGAAGCTCCGCGCCAGCACAACGTGAATAAAGGGTTAACGAGGAGGTCGGGAACCGCGTGCGGTGCATGGCTCCCGGATACCGCCTGCGGCGAGGCGCGCGAGGCCGTTAACTATCGGCTGGCATATTCGCGGTTGATTCGCCCACCCGGTACACCGTCCCAGTTCCAATTTAGCGTGCGCATGTCTCTGCTGTTTCCGACCCACCCGACGACGCGGCCGCGGCGCCGCCACCGCCGCAACCACGTCGTACCGATGCTGGTCGGTGCAGCACTTGCAGCCCCCGCTATCGCAGTGGTGGCCTATCTGCTGTGGCCGACCTGGCAGAGCCAGAAGCCGGGCGATCCCGACCGTATTCCGGTGAGCGTCGGCGCGACACTGTTCAACGTCCCGACCCATGCGTTTCGCCGCAAGGTGCAGAAGCATTCAGGGCCGCAGGAACGCGTCGATCTGAGCTATGTCTATCCATCGCTCGAAGC
>NZ_JBFULE010001654.1:0-570 GCF_056400485.1 Roseateles sp. P5_B10 | reverse complement strand
ATCAAGCGCTGATGCTCGCCACCATCTGGGCGGCGCTTCTTGCGCCGGCCTTCTCAGCATTCGGCAGCCCCATCTCCTGGCTGGAGCTGGTCGCCTTCGTGCTGGCCGTCTGGATGGTCGTGTGCAATATGCGCGTCCACCTGCTGGCCTGGCCGCTGGCCCTCATCAGCTCGCTGATGTATTTCGCGCTGTTTCTGGACGGCAAGCTCTACGGCGAGGCCGGGCTGCAGCTGGTGTTCGCAGCACTGGCGCTGTGGGGTTGGTGGCAATGGCGCTTTGGCCGCACGCGCGAGGGCGAGGCGCTGAAGGTACGCCGCCTCGGCCTGCAAGGCCTCGTCAAGCCCGCGCTGCTGACGCTGGCMGCCTGGCCCTTGCTCGGCGTCTTTCTCGCGAAGAACACCGACAGCCCCCTTCCCTACTGGGATGCTTTCCCCACCGTCGCCAGCCTGCTTGGCCAATGGCTGCTGGCGCGCAAGTACGAAGAGAACTGGCCGACCTGGATCGTCGTCAACGTGGTCAGCGTCGTGCTCTTTGGCCTCAAGGGCTACTGGTTGACCGTGATCCTCTACG
>NZ_JBFULE010001653.1:0-571 GCF_056400485.1 Roseateles sp. P5_B10 | reverse complement strand
ATGCAATCTCGGCGAGGCTCTTGCCGGCACCGAGCAGTCGCAGGATCTCCATCTCGCGCGAATTCAGCTTCGACAGCGGGCTTTGCGTCAGCGCAGGACCGGCAAAAGCAAGGCTTCGTGCCATCGCCGGTGGGAGATACACGCCGCCGCGCGCAACCTCATAGACGGCCTCCAGCAGATCGTGCGGGTCGCCGGTCTTGGAGACATAGCCCTTGGCGCCACTCTCGATCGCACGGGCTGCGAAGATCGGGTCGTCATTCATGCTGAACATGATGATGCGCATCGTGTCGTCGCGCAGCAGGATGCGCCGCGCCAGTTCATATCCGGACACTGTCGGCAGGTTGATATCGATGATGCAGATATCGGGGTCTCCGGTCAGAAAGACCTGCTCCCCACTGGCGGCATCGGACGCTTCCAGCAGTTCGATCTCCGGATCGTCCGCGAACACCGCGCGGCAGCCCRATGTGACGATGGGGTGATCATCGACGATCAGAACGCGCATGGGTTAACCCCGTAAACTCTGTCGGCCAGAAACTCTGTCAGCAAGTCTCGACCTGCTCCTCGATTGCTG
>NZ_JBFULE010001652.1:0-572 GCF_056400485.1 Roseateles sp. P5_B10 | reverse complement strand
GGACGAGGCGGCCTGGGGCGCGGCGAGCGAGACGGTACCGAAGTTCATCTCCCGATCCGATCCGGCGGCGCAATGGACCGGGGCTCACAAAGGTCATGCTTTCTTTGCCTATGCCGACAATTACCTCATCGATCTAAAGGCTGCGGTCATCGTCGATGTTGAGGCAACACGCGCCATTCGACAGGCCGAGGTCGGTGCGGCCCGCACGATGATCGAACGTACTGGGGAGTGCTTCGGCATCCATCCCCAGCGTCTGGCTGCCGATAGCGCTTACGGATCGGCCGAGATGCTGGGTTGGCTGGTCGACGATCACACGATCGAGCCGCACATCCCTGTGTTCGACAAGTCGGCTCGCGAGGATGGGACGTTCGCCCGGGACGCCTTTGCCTACGAACCGGAAGCCGACATCTATCTTTGTCCGGCCGGCAAGGTGCTGGCTTCAACCGGGACGCTAGTGAATGACGGCGCGACGCTTCTCTATCGCGCCAGCAAACGTGACTGCGACATCTGCGAGTTGAAGCCACGGTGCTGTCCGAAAATGCCAGCCCGCAAGGTGCCGCGTTCGATCTACG
>NZ_JBFULE010001651.1:0-572 GCF_056400485.1 Roseateles sp. P5_B10 | reverse complement strand
CATCGAAGGTGTCGGCAGCGAATCCCTGCAGGGCGATGTGCGTTTCATCGAGGCCGCTGCCGCCATGGGTGCGCAGGTCAAGACCGGGCCCAATTGGCTGGAAGTACGCCGCGGCGCCTGGCCGCTGAAGGGCATCACGCTGGACTGCAACCACATCCCCGACGCGGCGATGACGTTGACAGTGATGGCGCTTTATGCCGACGGCCCGACCACGCTGACCAATATCGCCAGCTGGCGCGTCAAGGAGACCGATCGCATTGCTGCCATGGCCGCCGAGCTGCGCAAGCTGGGTGCCACGGTCGACGAAGGGCCGGACTGGATCCGGGTTGAACCGCTGCAGGACTGGAAGGCCGCGGCCATCCACACCTACGACGATCACCGCGTCGCCATGTGTTTCTCGCTGGCCGCCTTCAACGGCCTTGTCAGCGCGCAGGCCGTGCCGGTGCGCATCCTCGAACCGCACTGCGTCGCCAAGACCTTCCCGGACTACTTCGAGACGCTTTTTGGCGTCGTGGTGGCCAACGCTGCCGACATTCCGGTCGTCACCATCGACGGCCCGACCGCCTCCGGCA
>NZ_JBFULE010001650.1:0-573 GCF_056400485.1 Roseateles sp. P5_B10 | reverse complement strand
GTGGTGATCACGCGGCCCCGTCCCCACAGCGGTCCGGTGGGCCGGTCCGCCTCGTCCATCACGTCACCGGGCAGGGTCTTGCCCCAGAGTCCCTGCTGAATTCGCAGCGCCAGCGCTTCATTGAAGACGAAGGAGCGCACCGCCGACAGGTAGATGCCCTTCTTCTTCGGGTTGCGCACGCGGATTTCCCGCGCCAGCATGGCCCGGCCCTGTTCGACGTTGCCGCCGTCATGGCCGAAACGCTGAGCGCCGAAGTAGTTGGGCGCGCCATGTGACGCAACGGCCTTGAGATTGGCCTCAATGGCGTCGCGGTCGCCGGTCACGTCACGCAGCACGATGCGGAATCGGTTGCCCTGCAGATCACCGCGGCGCAGCTTTTTCACGTGGCGGCTCTGACTCAGCACTTTGAATTCCGGGTGCTGAAGCAGGGTCAGGTCGGGCATCTCACCCTTCGGCAAGTAGATGCTGAACCACTGACGGGTGATGGCGTAGCGGTCCTTGAGGCCGGCATAGCACACATCCCTTTCTTGAACGCCAGCGGCCTCGGCCAGCTGCTGGGCGACGAAGGCGGTG
>NZ_JBFULE010001649.1:0-573 GCF_056400485.1 Roseateles sp. P5_B10 | reverse complement strand
TGGTAGTAAGCGAGCTCCATCGAAGGCTTCCCGGTGGAAGGGTCCCTCACATGGATATGCACGATCGCGGCGCCGGCCTCGGCCGCCCCGAGACAGGCCTCGGCGATCTCCGCCGGCGTGATCGGCAGATGCGGTGTCTGTTCCGGAGTCGTCAGATTGCCGGTGACGGCACAAGTAATGAAGATTTTTTGACGCGGCGCCTGCATCGCCCGTGCTCCTGTCCGTTCTGCGGCCGTCGACATGACGGCCGATCTCATTTCAGTTTTTGCGGTGATGCTTTTTGGCAGCGCGTGCCGTTAAGACGGCAGACGTTCCGGCGATCCGATTTCCTCTGCGAGCGCGTTCAACGTCGCGGACAATGCGCGCGGAATATCGATCCGGCCGCCATCGTTCTGGCGCTTCGTCCAGCTGCGTTCACCCGGCGTACGTGGCGGCACCTGTGCGCGCGACCCGCGAATTTTCGCGAGCTCGGCGGACGCCTCATTGCGGAAGCCTTCGGCCGGCCGGAAGTGTTCGATATCGATTGCCAGAAACAGCAGTGAGCACAGAAACGGCTTCGAGAGATCGCCATAG
>NZ_JBFULE010001648.1:0-576 GCF_056400485.1 Roseateles sp. P5_B10 | reverse complement strand
ATCGAGAAGATGGTGAAGGATGCCGAAGCCAACGCGGCCGAGGACAAGAAGAAGGTCGAACTCGTGCAGGCCCGCAACCAGGCCGACGGCATGGTGCACAGCGTGCGCAAGTCGGTCACCGAGCATGGCGACAAGCTCGAAGCGGCCGAGAAGGAAGCGATCGAAGCCGCGGCGAAGGACCTGGAAGAAGCCATCAAGGGCGACGACCAGGCCGACATCGAGGCCAAGACCGAGAAGCTGATGACGGCCAGCCAGAAGCTGGGCGAAAAGATCTACGCTGACCAACAAGGCGCGCAGGCCGCTGCGGCAGCGGCCACAGGCGCCGGTGGTGCTGAACAGCCCCAGGCCGCACCGCAAGGTGAAGCCAAGCGCCCGGCCGACGACAACGTCGTGGACGCCGAGTTCAAGGAAGTCAAGGACAGCAAGTAAGTCCCGCATGACCCCTGGCCCGGGACCGCGACAAGCGTGCCCGGGCCTTTGCCCTTGAAAGAAGACGATGGCGYCCAAGCGCGATTACTACGAAATCCTCGGCGTCGCCAAAAACGCGACCGAGGAAGACATCAAGAAGGCCTACCG
>NZ_JBFULE010001647.1:0-577 GCF_056400485.1 Roseateles sp. P5_B10 | reverse complement strand
GATACCCACGTTGGGCTGCGGCAATCTTGTGGCGACGTTGCGGTCGGTTGAGGGCGACAACGCCGGCATTGAGTGCTCGCATCAAGCACCGACAGCAGATCTAAAGAGCTGCCAGCAACACACTAACGCGTCATCTTTTCCATTTCGGGGAACGGCGCGTAAGTGGCGCCGGCACAGGCTTCGGTGACATTCTCGACAATGCGATCGAGGCGCTTGTCGACATAGGATACCGCCCGCTCCTGCGGCGCTGTGTAGCGGCCGTCGAAATCCTTCGCCGTGTAGCGCACGCAGCTGACATAGCGCAGCCGTCCGCCCACGGTGCGTTGCACCGGCTCCGCCATCATGGCGTCACGAACGCCGACCGGATTGTTCAGATAGGTCTTGAAGAACGCCAGCAGATCGACGCGATAATTGGTCGGGAATGGCTGCGCGGCAACGCCCTGATCATCCGTGAAGCTGATGCCACCGGCGCCGCCTCCTCCGCATGCTGCAAGCCACAGCGGCAACAGCACCGCTGCTGCCCGTCTCAAAGATATCCCCAAATGCCGTCTCATCCGTCGTGCCGTCTCAATTACGC
>NZ_JBFULE010001646.1:0-579 GCF_056400485.1 Roseateles sp. P5_B10 | reverse complement strand
CGACAGCGTCAATCCCGCGGTGATGCTGGTCGCGCGCTGCGAAGGCTTTCTGCATGGCGAGCGCGACCTGAAGAAAACCACGGCGCGGCTCATAGCCTTTGCCGAGGCCGGCGCCGATTGCCTCTATGCGCCGGGCGTGGCTACAGATGAGGAGATCACCACGCTGGTGAAGGCGATCGGCGGCAAGCCGCTCAATGTCCTGACCGTGCAGCCGACCATGACCGTGCAGCATCTGGCAAGCCTCGGCGTTCGCCGCATCAGCGTCGGCGGTGCGCTGGCGCGCGTGGCCTGGGCCGGCTTCATGCAGGCGGCGCAGGAGATCGCCGGGCAGGGGACGTTCACGGCCTTCGCGCAGGGTRCGAAGGGCGGGGAATTGAACAGGGTGTTCAGCAAGCAGTGACGCTCCACTTAATCACTCCTCGTTTTGCGGGGAGAGGCGCCGCGTCTGCGCGGCGGGTGAGGGCGTGGCCACCGGTGCTGCGGCATGCGCCGACTCTCGGGTTGGAAGGGCATCGATGGAATGCTGTGATCCGAGAATGACTCTTTGTCACATCTCTCCTGCTAAGCCCCCATCCAGCC
>NZ_JBFULE010001645.1:0-579 GCF_056400485.1 Roseateles sp. P5_B10 | reverse complement strand
GGCGTGTCGATGAGGCCGCCCTGGGCGATACCACGGTCATCGAGCACGATGCGACCCTCGTAGGGCCCGTCGATGCTGTCGGCGCGGTGGACGATGACGGTGGGCGCCCAGCGGCTTGCGGGCGAGGCGATGTTGAAGAGGTAGTAGCGGCCGTTGATCTTGGAAAGATGCGAACCCTCGCCATTGAGCCCGCCCAGGTCGGTGCCGAAGACGGTGTTGACGTTCTCGATGAGAACCTTGTTCACACCGCCGGGCTTGATGCCGGAGAGATCGGATTTCAGCTCGACGAGCGTGATGCGCCCGCCTCCGTAAACCATGTAGACGCGACCGTCATCGTCGAAGAACAGGCTGTGGTCATGCAGCACGGGCTCGAAGCTCGTCTCCTTCCACGGGCCGCGCTCCGGATCGCGCGTGGTGTAGATGTGGGTGCGTCCGCTGGTGTAGGAGAACGTCGAGGCATAGAACACGCCGTCGTGGTAACGCAGGCTGGGGGCCCACGAGCCGGCCGCGTAGGCGTCCTTGCCGTTGTCGAGGCGGAGGGCTTCGTTGTCTGCCAGCGTTTCATAGGCGTAGGAAGCC
>NZ_JBFULE010001644.1:0-579 GCF_056400485.1 Roseateles sp. P5_B10 | reverse complement strand
GATAGAAGCCGCCATGCTTCTTGCAGGCTTCGCGCACCGCAACGGCGCGATTGCCCTTGGCGACCATCACCATGGAGCCGCCCGCCGCCTGGAACTGGTCGACGAAACTATCCATGCGGCCGGCGGTGGTCGGACCGAACGCGCCGGAGGCGTAACCTTCGGGGGTCTTGGCGGGACCGGCGTAATAGACCGGATGGTTCTTGAAGTAATCCGGCAGCGGCTCGCCCTTCTCGAGGCGATCGCGCAGCTTGGCATGCGCCGAGTCGCGCGCGACGATCATGGTGCCTGTCAGCGACAGCCGCGTCTTGGTCGGATAGTTCGACAGCGTGGCCAGAATGTCCTTCATCGGCTGATTGAGATCGATCTTCACCACCTCGCCGCCGAGCGCCTGCTCGACCTGCGGCAGATATTGCGCCGGGTTATGCTCGAGTTCTTCGAGATAGACGCCGTCTCTGGTGATCTTGCCGAGCACCTGGCGATCCGCCGAGCACGACACGCCGAGACCGATCGGCAATGACGCACCGTGGCGCGGCAGGCGGATGACGCGGACATCGTGGCAGAAATACTTGCCGCCGAACT
>NZ_JBFULE010001643.1:0-580 GCF_056400485.1 Roseateles sp. P5_B10 | reverse complement strand
AGCCGGGCGACTGCGTCCAACGTCAGCTTCAGCATGTCCGGCTGTTCGCGATAGGCCGGGATGTGGATCGACACCTTCGGGTATTTCTGCTCGGCGTCTGCAGCGGCACGCAGCTTTTCGCTGCGTTCGGCTGTCAGCAGCCGCAATGGCTTCCGGCCGAAGGCAATGGCCGCAATCTCCTCGATGCGCGCCAATGCGATCAGGAGCAGCGGGATCAGCAGGATGCAGCCGAGTGAGAGGGCGAAGGCCGATCCCCAGACGAAATAGTGGGTCTGCTGATAGGCGAAGATGGTTGCCGCCCAGGCGCCAACGGCATTGGCCGCGGCCGAGAGCACCAGTGCCTGCAGCGCCGTCGCGCCAACGATCTGCAGGATCGGCAGCGACAGCAGAATGCCAACCAGAAGTGCGATGCTGGCGTTCTTCCAATGGTCCGGATTCACGATCGGGCCGGTCCAGGGGAATTTCGGTTCCCGCGACGCGTTGAGAACGCCCCAATAGGGACCGACGCCGCCCTCGAAAAACTTCCATGGCTGATCGATGGCTTCGACGATGTTGTAGTCCATGCCGATCGCTTCAGCGC
>NZ_JBFULE010001642.1:0-580 GCF_056400485.1 Roseateles sp. P5_B10 | reverse complement strand
TGCCCTGGCTGGCCTACCACCACGCCGCGCTGGAGGCCGCCAATGGCATCGATGCGATGCGCCAGACGCTGACCGACGGCGGCCGGGGCGTGCGCGAGTTCGGCGTCATCCATGCCAGCACGACGGTGCTGCGCGACGACGGAAGTTTTGGCTTCCTGACGCTGCCACGCGAACCTTCGCTCGCCAGCTTTGCCGCCCGCGCCAAGCCCGGCATCGAGCGCGTGCGCCATGCCAGTGGCGACCTTTTCGCCGCCGATGAGCCCGGCGACGTGCGCGAGGAAACGCTGGTCCACATGACCGCGCTGCCCTGGCTGGGGTTCACTGCGTTCACCCACGCGCGCGGTCAAGGCGACGACCGGCCCAAGGTGGCCTTCGGCCGCTTCACCGAGACGAACGGCCGGCTGCTGATGCCGGTCGCCGTCGATGTGCACCATGCACTGTGCGACGGCGTGCACATCGGGCGCTTCTTCGAACGCTTCCAGGCAAATCTGGACGCGATCTAACGATAGGCCGCCACGTCGACGTCGCCCGCCTCGCTGTCGAGCATGTGGCGCCAGGCGTCGGGCTGGCTGCCGTCCCC
>NZ_JBFULE010001641.1:0-581 GCF_056400485.1 Roseateles sp. P5_B10 | reverse complement strand
CGCCTCGCCCGTGTCCTTGTGCAGGAAGATAGGCAGCGGCACGCCCCAGCTGCGCTGGCGGGAGATGCACCAGTCGGGACGGCCGGCGATCATGTCGTGCAGGCGGGCGCGGCCGTTCTCGGGGTAGAAGCTGGTGGCTTCGATAGCGGCCAGCGCGGTCTTGCGCAGGCTGTCGGGCGCCTTGTTCGTCGTGAACAAGCCGTCGCCCTCATCCATGCGCACGAACCACTGCGCCGCCGCGCGGTAGATGACCGGCGTCTTGTGCCGCCAGCAGTGTGGGTAGCTGTGGGTCAGCTTGCTTTGCGCCATCAGGCGGCCGGCGTCCTGCAGCGCCTGGGCGATGACCGGATTGGCCTTCCAGATGTGCTGGCCGCCGAACAGCGGCAGGTCGGCGGCGTAGGCGCCGTTGCCCTGCACGGGGTTGAGGATGTCGTCGAAGGCCAGTCCGTGGGCGACGCAGGACTGGAAGTCGTCCAGGCCATAGGCGGGTGCGGAGTGGACGACGCCGGTGCCGTCTTCGGCAGTCGCGTAGTCGGCCAGGTAGACCGGGCTTTCGCGGTCATAGCCGGGGTCGACGTGGG
>NZ_JBFULE010001640.1:0-582 GCF_056400485.1 Roseateles sp. P5_B10 | reverse complement strand
AGGCCGCAGCGGCCGTCAGTTCCTCGGGCTTGCCCACAAGGATGAGCTCGGCGCCCGGATGCTTGTCCAGAAAGGCGCGGCAGGCCGGCAGCGTGACCGAGGGGCCGTGATCGCCGCCCATGCAGTCAACAGCCAGGCGGATCGGTTCAGGCGGGGGTACTGCGGTCATGTCAGTGGTTTTCGTGAGCCACAAAGACCAAACCCGGCGCTGCGCGGTACGCAGGCCGGGTCGGCAGATTCATCGATAGTTTGGCGCCGCGCCTGGCGGCACCGGGCACCATCAGGCCGCGTCGGCCTTGCTCTTCAGCACCTTGCGACCACGGTAGAAACCGGTGGGGCTGATGTGGTGACGCAGATGCACTTCRCCGGTCGTCGGCTCGATGCCGGTACCCGGGGTGACCAGGGCATTGTGCGAACGGTGCATACCGCGCTTGGAAGGCGACTTCTTGTTTTGCTGAACAGCCATGAAATTCTCCAGACTCTGCGGGATTTGGGGGCGGACTGTGGGGCCTTGTGGTCACAACCCCGGGGAGTGAGATCAAAGCTCGAACTCCAGACCGCAGAAAAGCCCACGAGTGTAGC
>NZ_JBFULE010001639.1:0-582 GCF_056400485.1 Roseateles sp. P5_B10 | reverse complement strand
GTCTTGCCCCATTCGATCTTGCTCGCGCCGAAGATGTCGTTGACCAGAACGTGCAGTGCCCCCTGTTCACGTTCGATGCGAGCGACCAGATCGCGCACTTCGTCGGCCACCAGATGATCGACCTTTACCGCGATGCCACGGCCGCCCGCAGCATCGACGAGAGCTGCCGTCTCCTCGATGGTTTCGGGTCGATCCATCTCCGAGCGGGCCGCCTGCGTGCTGCGCCCGGTGCAATAGACCGTCGCACCGGCCTCGCCCAGGGCCACCGCGATGCCACGGCCTGCGCCGCGCGTGGCGCCGGCCACCAGGGCCACCTTGCCTGCCAGATGCCTGTTGTGCATGTCACTCGCCTTTGAAATGACCGGTTTGCGATTCGCGGTTTGTCGAAACTCGCTGCTCCGATTCGTCATGCAGCAGATGCCGGCCGATCGCCGGGCGTCAGTCAAACTTGAAGGGTATCGATATGGCAACGCAAGACAACAAGGTCAAGGGCCCCGCCTCCTATTTCCCCTCCATCGAGAAGAAATACGGCCAGCCCATCGCGCACTGGGAACAGGTCATCACCCGGGCCGGGCCGTTGAA
>NZ_JBFULE010001638.1:0-583 GCF_056400485.1 Roseateles sp. P5_B10 | reverse complement strand
GGCTCTCGGCACACGCACTCTTTCATGTTTGGGAGGTTGCAGTCGGACTTTGTGAGCCCTCGGCGCTCGTTCGAGATTTCGCTGCCGTCTCGTCGCCGGCCCTTGTGGGCGTGTTGCTGACCCTCTGGGCTTTCAGACGCGCTGGGCCGGTGACGAAAGTGTCCCAGGGCCGCTTGCGACGAGCAACTTAGGCAGCATTCACTGGTTACGCCGGTTGCATATGCAAAGAAGCACCGGCCGTTACGCCCATCGTCAAATTCAAGGACGGGTTGGTCACAATCCCGCCCGCGAAGTGCCAGCGGCATTTGTTACGGCGCTGATCGACGTTGCGAAGGGCTAGGCGGACCGCGTCTGAACGGGTGATGTGATGCCCCTCAGTTTAGTCGAGCGTTTCTGCCACCTGTTTCAGGCGCTCCCGCAGCCATCTATGTCCTGAATCGGTTGTATGACGAGGGTGCCAGTACATTGTCTCATGTATGTCCGGAAGCGAGAACGGCGGCTCCAGGGTCCGAATGTTTGTTGTCGCCGCGAGACGCTTTGCCGCCCGTGCCAGCACGAGACTGATTAGCGGCGTACCCTGGAG
>NZ_JBFULE010001637.1:0-583 GCF_056400485.1 Roseateles sp. P5_B10 | reverse complement strand
GCGCGGCGCAGGAACGGGTCCGGATCGAGTCCGGCCTCGAGCGCCGCGATCACCAGACCATCGGCGAGCCGGCCATCGAATGGCCAGTTCTTCGGCTGCAGATGGAAATCCAGACCGCGCTTGTCGCGCCAACGCTGCAATTCAAGCATCCGGTAGCGCTGCCGCACCGGATGACGCTTGCCGAGCGGCAGGCCGCCGGTTTCCGAAAACAGCTCACCGAGAAATACCGGTTTATGATTCACCTTGAGATCATAAGTACTTACGAGATCGCGAAAGAGCGTGTGGCCGATATAGGCCCAGGGCGATGGCAGCGAAAAATAGTAGTCGATCTCTTGAGACATTCCGGGCTCCGGCAGGGGCGTTTTTAAACTCTGCGGTACTCCAACAGAGCGCCCTGCGCCGTGCAAGATAGATCACCTCGAAAGTCATTCTTGCGCTGCGGCGATCCCGCGCAGCGGGATTCGAATTTCGCCAATAAAATCAAATGAATCAAAGCACTAACAGGCGATCAGCGAATCTTGACTTGGCAAGATGCGCTAAGTATGGTCCGCCCGGCTTTGAAGGGTGACGGGGCGTTATTTCC
>NZ_JBFULE010001636.1:0-584 GCF_056400485.1 Roseateles sp. P5_B10 | reverse complement strand
CTTTTACATAGCCCGGCGTGATCAGCATCTTGATCGTCTCGGACTTCTTCGCGGAAGTGGTGACGGCCTGATAATTCGACGGCACCAGCGCGCCCGCGACCACGCGGCCGGTGGACTGGCCGGAGCCGGCACCGCCGGCAAAGGCTTTCAGCAGACCGGCGGTGYCGCCACTGGCCGTCGCGGAATACTGGTCGTCATTGATGTCGATGGCCCAATGGCCCTTGCCGACCGCGATGCCGGCGAGGCTGGCTTCATATTTAGCCTCCAGCTTGCCGCCGAGGGTCACCGCCTGCGCAGGCGCCTGACGGGAGGGCTGCACCGGAGCCGCAGCCGGCGTTTGCGCCCGCGCGGCGCCGGACATCACCACCGGCAGCGCCAGCAAGAGACCCGCGGCGATAATCGCGCGTGGTCCGGCCGCGCGCGCCATCCGGCCTGCCGCCCGAGCGGCTATCGCCGGAAGGAGCGCAGAATAGGTCGCTTGAGGGCTCACTCGGGGGCTCACAGTGGAACTCGCCTGGGAATTCACTTGGGGCATCACCTGGTCGGGCAATCCCACGCGCGGGGCGCGGGGTCGCATCGCATAT
>NZ_JBFULE010001635.1:0-585 GCF_056400485.1 Roseateles sp. P5_B10 | reverse complement strand
GCTTGGCGCACAGTGGTCGCCAGTGCCTTGGTATAGGGGCTGTTACCATCGCTGCCGTCCTGCGCCACGCTGCCGGGCTGGGTCGCGTAGGAAATCAGCGTTCCTTCCGGTGCGCGCATCTGGGCGAGGCCGCCCTCAGAGGCACGCAGGCCACGCGACCCGAACGGATTGTTCCGGCAGGCATCGAGAATGACCATGTTGAGGCGCGTGCCGGAGCCCTGCATCTGGCGTAGCACCAGATTAATATCGACCATCTGGAAATCGACATCCGCCTCGCGGGTCGGATTGGCATTCACGGGCACGAGGTAGTTGGAACCGCTGACCTGCACGCCGTGGCCCGCGTAATAGAATAGAGCAACGTCAGCGCCTTGAACCTGCCGTCCAAAATTCTGCACGGCGAGATCGAGTGCGCTTTTGTCCAGATCCAATTGCGCAGTGCCGCCGATCAGCGTGAAGCCGAGACCGCTCAGCGTCTCCGCCATCAGCTTCGCGTCGTTCTTCGGATTATCGAGGCGGGTGATGTTCTGGTAGCCGGAATTTCCGACCACAAGCGCGATGCGCTTCTCGGCCAATGCAGCGCTGGCC
>NZ_JBFULE010001634.1:0-585 GCF_056400485.1 Roseateles sp. P5_B10 | reverse complement strand
GAGCTGCACGAGGTGTTCAACGACTTCGCTAGCGATCCCGAACAGTGGGTGGCGATCGTCACCGGCGCCGGCGACAAGGCGTTCTGCGCCGGCAACGATCTGAAATGGCAGGCCGCCGGCGGCAAGCGCGGCTGGAACACGTCGGGCTTCGCGGGCCTCACTGCGCGCTTCGATTGCGACAAGCCGRTCATCGCTGCGGTGAACGGCGTCGCCATGGGTGGCGGCTTCGAGATTGCGCTGGCCTGCGACCTGATCATCGCTGCGGAAAATGCGACCTTTGCCCTGCCCGAGCCCCGCGTCGGCCTTGCTGCACTCGCGGGCGGTCTGCAGCGACTGCCGCGCCAGATCGGCATGAAGCGCGCCATGGGCATGATCCTCACCGCGCGCCATGTGAAGCCGCAGGAAGGCTATGAGCTCGGCTTCGTCAACGAAGTGGTGCCGCAGGGCGAAGCCCTGAACGCCGCACTGCGCTGGGCCGAAACGATCTGCCAGAATTCACCGATGTCCATCCGCGCCTCCAAGCAGGCGATTCAGAAGGGCATGGCGGTGTCGCTGGAACAGGCCATCACCGAGCAGCGCGAATAC
>NZ_JBFULE010001633.1:0-585 GCF_056400485.1 Roseateles sp. P5_B10 | reverse complement strand
GTGTTGTGGGCGATCCGGAACAGCCAGCCTTCCGGCTTGGCGATCGGGCCCGCATCAGCAAAGGCCTCGAGCGCCTTGATGATCGCCTCCTGAACCACGTCCTCGCCGTCGATAACCGAGCCGGTCATGCGGGCACAATAGCGATGAAGCTTCGGCCGGAGCTCACTGAGCAATCGATCGAACGCAGGACGGCCAGCGGCCGGCGCGGCGAAATCGCTCATTGTGGATCCAGCATGCGGTAATTGCCGACGATGGTCGCGGCATGCGCCACCGGCGGTTCAGCGCAGCGCTCCTTGATGCCGCTCTGGAACAACTTGAAGGCATCAAGCTCGGGCACCGAATTGCGCCCGTCAACGTCCTCGACAAGGTGAACAAAACTGCCGTCGCCCAGCCTGAGCACCATGTAGCGAACTCCCTCCGGCGCCTTGGCCTGCAGCTCCCGGAACACGTTCTCGATGAGGCGCTGATTTTCCGCAGCCGCATCGTCTTTGGTCCGGTAGCGTATCAAAGTCCGCTTCATTTGAATGCTCCGTCGTTTCGCACCGGCAACACCGCCGGGCTCCTGATCCAAGGACGATGCTGGTG
>NZ_JBFULE010001632.1:0-586 GCF_056400485.1 Roseateles sp. P5_B10 | reverse complement strand
AAGGATTATCTGGCATTTTATCCAGACAAGGTGAAAATCGAGGAAGTACCCGCTTGATCCTCGGCTGATTGCCGAAGCGGCTTTCGACATTTATCATGACGGCGCGCATCGCTGATGCGCCCGGCGACGCCTGTTGCGCGCGGAAGCGAGGGGGCTCGCCGTTTACATGTCAGACCGTAACGCTGCGCTGGATCGCGCCCGCACCTTTGTCACGCTGCTCGTGCTGGCGAACCACGCCGCGGTCGCTTACACCGCCTTCGGGCGCTATTACCCGAACCACTATCTGTGGTCGACGGCGCCGATCGTCGACAGCCAGCGCTGGATCGGCTTCAACATCCTCACGCTGTTCAACGACACCTTCTTCATGTGTCTGATGTTCATGCTGTCGGGCCTGTTCGTGTGGCCGAGCCTGAAGCGCAAGGGCATCGGCGACTTCCTGCGCGACCGCGCGCTCCGCCTCGGTCTGCCCTTCCTGGCGATGATCTTCGTGCTGATGCCGATCGCCTATTACGCGTCGTTCAGCTTGTCGACGCACAAGACCGGCTTTGTCGAATTCTACCTCAACAATTTCAAACAGGGCCAATGG
>NZ_JBFULE010001631.1:0-586 GCF_056400485.1 Roseateles sp. P5_B10 | reverse complement strand
CCTGTAGTGCAGCGTCAGGATCCAAACCGGCGGTCGCAGCGCTCGCAAGCGCCTGTGCCGCCGGGATCATGGCGTCCAGCATCGTGCGGTCGCCTTCGCTCGCGCCGCCGATCTCCGAAATACCGCGACATCCTTCGGCAAAAGCATGCGCCCAGGCTGCGATATCGATCGTCGCTCGGCCGTCAAGGGCCTCAGCGGCGCGCAACAGGAACAGCGCATAGAGTGGACCCGAAGTGCCGCCGACAGAGCGGCGCACGGTTGCTGAGATCGCACGCAGGATGGTGTGCCGCGCTTCTGCTATCGTAGCCATCTAATTCGATTTCGATCGCTGCGGCACCGCGCGCAAGGCTGATGCCAATGTCGCCATCACCGACGACTTGTTCGAGATCTGTTAGATGATCCCGTGCTTCTTTCAATCCCGCACAGATCGCGAGCACAGCCCGGTGAAGCTCTCCAGTCTGGCCTGTCAACTTTTCGGCCGCAGGCATGACTGCTGCAGGCGGAGCCAGACCGGCGCTCAACACCAGGCGACGAACCTCAAGGACGTCGTCGTGCCGACGCTGCTTCCCGGCATCCTGGTCAACAC
>NZ_JBFULE010001630.1:0-586 GCF_056400485.1 Roseateles sp. P5_B10 | reverse complement strand
GTCTACAGCAAGCTCAGCCTCAACAAGCGCCATGTCGACGACATCGTCGGCTTCCTCGGCGTGGGCAGCAACACGGCCTTCAACCCCGCTGGCACCTTCACCGACAACACGACCACCAACGTCCGCTCGCTGACGGCGGGCCAGAGTGCGGTTGCCTCGCTGCTGCCCAACTCGTACTCCTTCCGCGCCAACAATGCGCCGCTGGTGCTCGGCACGACGACCAACGTGCTGCCGGGCTACACGGTCGATTCCTCGCATCACCTGACGAGCTATTCGACCAACAACGGCTCCTTTGGCACGGACACCATCTTCAGCAGCATCGACACCGATTCGAAGACGCTGATCCTGGGCGGCGAATACAAGAGCGACCGCCTCAGCGTGCAGGCGATGGGCGGCTCGACCAAGTCCACCGCGATGCGCTATGACCGCCGCGCCTCCGTCAGCTATGTGTACGGCATCGGCAACTTCGCGCTGCAGCCCAATGGCATCTGGTCGTTCACGCTGCCCAATGGCAACAACAACGAGCAACTCAACTTCCCGCTCTATTCCACGCTGAACCYGGCCGCGCCATTGGCCGCCTTCCCGG
>NZ_JBFULE010001629.1:0-587 GCF_056400485.1 Roseateles sp. P5_B10 | reverse complement strand
TACTCGACGTGGGCGGTGTTGATCGTGATGCCGCGGGCCTTTTCTTCAGGCGCTGCGTCGATCTGGTCGTAGGCCTTGGCCTCGCCGCCGAACTTCTTGGACAGCACGGTCGCGATYGCCGCGGTCAGCGTGGTCTTGCCGTGGTCAACGTGGCCAATCGTGCCCACGTTCACGTGCGGCTTGGTCCGTTCAAACTTGCCTTTTGCCATTTTCTTGACTCCAGAGAAAGAGCATTGCCAGTCGGTTGGTTTTGCGTTTCCTCGTGAACCGGAAATCCCTGGTGACTGGCAACCCAGGGCGATCCACGAGAAGACGGCGGCGCAAGCCTCAGGCTCGCGCCGGCTTCTGAATCAGTGGGGTCGGAGCTGCTACGCAGGTCCAACCCCAGACCATTACTTTCCGCGAGCGGTAATGATGGCGTCGGCCACGTTCTTCGGAGCTTCGCTGTAGTGCTTGAACTCCATCGTGTACGTGGCACGGCCTTGCGACATCGAGCGCAGGGTCGTCGAGTAGCCGAACATTTCCGACAGCGGCACTTCGGCCTTGATGGCCTTGCCGCCACCGACCATGTCGTCCATGCCCTGCAC
>NZ_JBFULE010001628.1:0-588 GCF_056400485.1 Roseateles sp. P5_B10 | reverse complement strand
GACATCCTCAGTACAGAGGACTGTTGCGACAGAAGCAGAAGTTCAGGTGGCGGGAACCGCCGTGGCTAGCGTGGGTGCGACGCGGTCCGCTTGATGCGGTACATGGCCTCGTCCGCCTTGCGCATCAGCACGCCGGGCGACTCGCCGTCATCGGGGAAGACGCTGAAGCCGATGCTGGCCGAGATGCACATGGGATGGCCGGCGAGCAGGCAAGGCTCGGCCAGTGCGGTGGCGATCTTGCCGGCCACTTGCGCGGCGTCCTCGCGCCGCGCCGCTGCAACCAGCACGACGAACTCGTCGCCGCCCATGCGGCAGACCGTGTCGCTGCTACGCACMGTGGCCTGCAGCACGCGCGCCGCACGCTGCAGCAGCAGGTCACCGACGGCGTGGCCGAACTCGTCGTTGACCTGCTTGAAGCCGTCGATATCGAGGAAATAGATGATCAGGCGTTCACCATGGCGGCGCGCGAGGGCGATGTCGTGGCTCAGCCGGTCCCACAGCACCTCGCGATTCTTCAGCCCGGTCAGCGAGTCGGTCTGGGATGCCTTGACGGCAACTTCCAGCGCCGCATGGGCGGTCTCCACTTCC
>NZ_JBFULE010001627.1:0-588 GCF_056400485.1 Roseateles sp. P5_B10 | reverse complement strand
GCGCGGCCAGCACCGGATCAAGGCCGAGATAGGCCCAGGCGAACCAGGACACGAACATGCCGATCATCAGGAATTCCGCCTGCGCGAAATTCACGATGCCCATCACACCATAAACCAGCGTCAGGCCGATGGAGATGACGGCGTAGACGCCACCCACCAGCAGCCCGTCGATTATTGCTTGTAGAAATGACACTGCGATCTTTCTTAGTTCGTCAGGACTTCCAGACCGCGGTACCCTTGGCGACGTCCTTCGGCCAGACCGTGACGAGCTCCTTATTGCGCCACTGCGCCATGACGGGAACGGACAGGGTATTGAGGCCGGTGCTGTCGAATTCGACGGCGCCGCCGGTCATCGCCTTGGTCCAGCCACCGGTGAACTTCGCACCGCGCAACGCCATGGTGACGTCCTCGGCCTTGGCCGACTTCGCCTTCTCGATGGCCTGTACCAGCACGTCGAGGGCGACGGCGTGTTCCAGCGCCTCATGCACCATGAAGTAACCGAAACGTTTGCGGAAACGCTCGGTAAGGTCGGGGGCGAGATCGTAATTGGCGGGCGCGATCGACAGCACGTTCTCGGCGAATTCGCCG
>NZ_JBFULE010001626.1:0-588 GCF_056400485.1 Roseateles sp. P5_B10 | reverse complement strand
GCTCACAACACCCTGATCCTCGGCCCACCGCCGCGCGGCACCAGCGCCAGCGACGCGACGGCCCAGACCATCGCATCCAGCCGATCCGGCGAATGGCCCGACGACAGCCCCGAACTCGCGAAGTCGCACATCTCGTCTTCCAGCGCGGCAAAACTGCCGGCATGCTTCACACGGCCCTGCTCGTACAAGGTCGCCACCGGCTCGGCGCGCAGCCACTTGCCGCGCAAGGCGCGCACCGGCGTCACAGGCACAGTATGGTCCACCTCGTTGATCACGCTGCGCACCATCTCGCCGCCCTGGTTGACTTCCACCACCAGCGCGTCGGCCTCCAGCCTGCGCCACAGCGCAATCGCCTTGTTGGCCCAGGCCGTCGGCGTCACTGACGAGACGGTGTCATCGGCCATCACATAGACAATGCCGTCCTCGGAGATCCCCGCCGCGACGATGCCGCAGGCATCCGCACGTTTGCCAGACGACACTGGCGGATCGACAGCCACAACGATGCGCTGCATTGGCGGCGCGTCGTGCACGCGGCATTGCTCGAGCAGTGCACGCGACCACAATGCATCGGGCCGATCCTCGATGATC
>NZ_JBFULE010001625.1:0-589 GCF_056400485.1 Roseateles sp. P5_B10 | reverse complement strand
GCGATGATCTTCGCACCGGCAGGCGCAAGGCGTTCTTCAGTCACACGCAGCGTCTTGTCTATCACCTTCGGCGACAGCCCCGGCAACAGCGTCGAGACGATGCCGACTTTTTTGACCGCGTAAGGCGCGATCCGCATTGCGCCGCCCGAGGCAGCCTGAACGGCCGCGTCGCGCAGCGTACCGGCGACGCCGAACGGGATCAGCTTGACGGTCGCGATCATCTCGCCTTCGACCACCGGCTTGTAAGCCGCCAGTGTTGCAAAGGTGATTGCTTCATCGACGGCATTGATACGATCGACGATCGCCCGATCGACGACCAGCATACCCGGAGTCCCCGCAAACAGATTGGCGCGGCCCGTGAAGGCGCGCTCGACATTGACGCCCTCGCCCGCCACTGCCTGCGCGATACTGGCGGCAGCGACGTCCTCGGACACATCGCCGTCCTCGAGACGCACGACGACCACGTCCTTGACGCCGGCGCTGGTCAGCGCTGCGACTTCATCGGGACCGATAGTGGTGCCCTTCTTGAGAACGAGCGAGCCCTGACGCAGGGTATGGACGGTCACGCCGCCTAACGCATCTGCCGGGC
>NZ_JBFULE010001624.1:0-590 GCF_056400485.1 Roseateles sp. P5_B10 | reverse complement strand
GCCCCGAGCCATTGCGGCTCGCGGTCGAGGAGACCGCAGTCATCGTCGTCGACATGCAGAACGCCTACGCGTCGCCGAACGGCTATCTGGATCTCGCAGGCTTCGACGTGACCGGCGCCAAGGCAGCGATCGTGGCCGTCAAGGAGACGCTGGAGGTCGCGCGCGAGGCAGGCGTCACCGTGATCTACTTCCAGAACGGCTGGGACGCCGACTATGTCGAGGCCGGCGGTCCGGGATCCCCGAACTGGCACAAATCGAACTCACTCAAGACCATGCGCGCACGCACGGAATTACAAGGCAGCCTGCTCGCCAAGGGTGGTTGGGACTATGCACTCGTTGATGAACTCCAGCCACAGCCGGGCGATATCGTGGTGCCGAAACCGCGCTACAGCGGTTTCTTCAATAGCCAGTTCGACAGCATCCTGCGCGCGCGCGGCATCCGCAACCTGGTGTTCTGCGGCGTTGCCACCAATGTCTGCGTGGAATCGACCCTGCGCGACGGCTTCCATCTCGAATATTTCGGCGTGATGCTCGAAGACGCCACGCATCAGGCCGGTCCCGACTACGTCCAGAAGGCAGCCGTCTTCAAC
>NZ_JBFULE010001623.1:0-592 GCF_056400485.1 Roseateles sp. P5_B10 | reverse complement strand
GTGTCGACATCACCAAGAAGGTGATCGACGCGCTGAACGCGCAGAAGTAAGTCGCCAGTTCCATGAGCTCGACGACCGTCGCGCTCTCCGAGTTGATCGCCGCCTTGGGCGGCGATTTGCTTGGTGGGCCCGACATGCGCATCACGCGTATCGCGCCGCTTGACGAGGCTGACGACACGAGCATCAGCTTCCTCGCCAACCCGCGTTACCAGGCCCAGCTGGCCACCACGGCGGCCGCCTGCGTCATCGTTGCGCCGGCTTTTGCCGAGGTGGCGTCAGCGCGTGGCGCGGCCATCGTTACGCCCGATCCCTATCAGTACTTTGCGCGGCTGACGCAGTGGTGGGCAGCGCGCACGCGCCCGGCCCCGAAGGCCGGCGTGCACGCCAGCGCCGTGGTGTCACCCGATGCAAAGCTGGGGCAGGGCGTCGAGATCGGTCCGCTGGCCGTCATCGAGGCTGGTGCCGTCATCGGCGACCACGCCCGCATCGGCGCTCACTGCGTCGTCGAGCGCGAGGCGGTCGTGGGCGCGCACACACGGCTGGCGCCGCGCGTCGTGCTGGGCTATGGCTGCCGCATCGGCGTGCGTGGCTT
>NZ_JBFULE010001622.1:0-592 GCF_056400485.1 Roseateles sp. P5_B10 | reverse complement strand
GGCTTGAAGCGGGCTGGCTTCACCGGAGGCTGGCTCGGCTGACATGCGCCGCCGTGACCTGCTCAGCGCTTCCGCCGCCGCGGCCCTGACCGGCTGTGCGCGTCACGATGGCACGACGACACTGCGCTTCTGGGCCATGGGCCGCGAGAGCGAGGTCGTGGCCGAGTTGATGCCAGGCTTCGAACGTGAACACCCCGGCGTGCGCGTCAAGGTCGAGCAACTGCCGTGGACGGCCGCGCACGAGAAGCTGCTGACGGCATTCGCTGGCGACGCCACGCCCGATCTGGCCCAGGTCGGCAACACCTGGCTACCCGAGATGCAGGCCCTGGGCGCGCTGGAGCCGCTGGAGCCTTGGCTGGCGCGCACGCCGGCACTGCAGGCGACGGACTATTTCGAAGGCGTCTGGGCCACCAACCTGGCCGGTGGCCAGCGCGTGGGCCTGCCCTGGTATGTCGACACGCGGCTGATGTTTGTGCGCCAGGATCTGCTGGCCAAGGCCGGCATCAAGGCCATGCCTGTGAGTTGGGATGACTGGCGCGCCGCGCTGGCGCGGCTGCGCGAGCAGGGCATGGACAAACCCATCCTGCTGCCG
>NZ_JBFULE010001621.1:0-593 GCF_056400485.1 Roseateles sp. P5_B10 | reverse complement strand
ACGCAAGATATCAACCAGAGACATCCACTTGCGCCTCCAGTCCGTGACTCTCCATGCCCGTGCCATTGAACTCACCGCGTCCAAGCTGGCAAGCAGCGCCCTGGCGCAAACGCCCGCGGCGCATGGCACCACGCAGAAGAACGACCCCTTCGTCGCCCAGGCCGAAGCTGCCTATGTGAACCATTTGGCGGCCGAGAAGGCGGGTGACGTGGCTCTCTACAAGCAGACCCGGGCCAAGGGCGCCATCGATGAGACGGTGGCCAACCTGCGCCAGCGCGGGGCCTCCGAAAAGGACTTGTCCGCCGCCCTGAAGCGCGGGGCGCCGTACTCCACGTCGCTGGACGGCTACCGCTTCCTCAAGGCCGACGGCGTGGGTGGCGCGGGGCGGCTGTTCTATCGCAAGGATTGGAAGAACGGCGACATGGAGATGGTGGACTTCCTGGGCTACGTCACCCGCTGGGAGGACGGTCGCTGGAAGGTGGACTGCGTCATCAACGCCACCGGCACCAAGCTGGGCATGGGCTCGGCCGGCAAACTGCAGGAGCGCACGGTGGATGAGGTGACCGAGCATCGGTGCCTGGCGTTGAAGTGAG
>NZ_JBFULE010001620.1:0-593 GCF_056400485.1 Roseateles sp. P5_B10 | reverse complement strand
AAAATAAGCTTACTGACGTCCTCGATCGTCTCACGAAAACTCGGAACCGCTTCAATCAATTCCTTGATGAAGCCGAGATATAGCTCCTGATATGCCGGGATATCGTTCTCCAGATACATCATCTGCACGCAGAGATAGACTCGTTTCACCGGCGTCGTAGCAGTCTCCGCCGTGAGAATGTCCTTCTCACGCATGATCGGTGCATCGCCATCAATCAGGAACGCCGTGCGCGTATCGGAATTGGTGATCACGCTCTGACCGATGATGATTCGCTCACCCGGCTTCAGTTCGACTCGCAAAGGCATTCAGCTCTCCTCCCCGCAGCAGCCGTGAGGCCACATGCAAAGCCAACGGTATCTGGTGCCACGTTTCGGGCGGGCATGACTATCCAGGAACCCCGAAAATACGCCTGCGATTCGAATAATACCAGCATTCAGCCGCCCACGTCTTCAGTTTGGGGAAAGCCAGGATGCCGGGCGACGCGCCGCTGACTACCCCCGACCAACGAAAAACGGCGGGATTTCTCCCGCCGTTCGGTAATCTTGGTGCCACCACCAGACTTACTGGAGCAGCTTGAGCACGCTCTGCTGCGA
>NZ_JBFULE010001619.1:0-593 GCF_056400485.1 Roseateles sp. P5_B10 | reverse complement strand
GGATTCCTTCCCGTGAGCTGCATTTCTACAACCAGACATTTAAAAAGAAACAATGTTGCTCAAATAGTCATGCATATCGGTCTTATCTGACCTGATATCGCGCAAATTTCGTCATAAAGAATTCAAACGCCGCCCAAGGTCGGCTATGCACCCGTAAACAACGGGTTTGACGTCACGCATCTGCGGACGAAACCGCATTTGCTGGACGAACATCATGACAGATCACGCGGGCGCGATGCCCTCCGCGGCCATGCCGCATTCCAAGCCGCTGAATTCCCCCGCCCGCGTTTTGCTGGCGAGCCTGATCGGCACCACGATCGAATTCTTCGACTTCTACGTCTATGCCACCGCCGCGGTGCTGGTGTTTCCAAAACTGTTCTTCCCGGCCGGCAACGACACCGCCGCGCTGCTGGCGTCTTTCGCGGTGTTCTCGATCGCATTCTTTGCGCGCCCGTTCGGTGCCGTCGTGTTCGGCCATTTCGGCGATCGCGTCGGCCGCAAGACCACGCTGGTCGCAGCATTGCTCACCATGGGCGTCTCCACCGTCCTGATCGGTCTGCTGCCGACGCATGCGCAGATCGGCCTCGCAGCGC
>NZ_JBFULE010001618.1:0-593 GCF_056400485.1 Roseateles sp. P5_B10 | reverse complement strand
CTGCCGTGTAGCTCACCCGGTCGATGTGCGTGATGAAACGCGCGGCCGATGGCGAATCGGCCGCGCGCGTTTCACGCTGGATGCCTGGGTTGTGGCCCGTCACGCCACGTGCATGCGAGGAGAAGGCATGCACGCATGGTAGCGACGACTTACTGCAACTGGGCGAAGAAGCGGCGCATGTCCCGCACCAGCAGCTCGGGCGCGTCCGTCGCCGCGAAATGCCCGCCATGCGGCATTTCGGTCCACTGCACGATGTTGCTGTGCGAGCGCTCGGCAAAGGCACGCACCGAGCGGAAGTCGTTCGGGAAGGAGGCCACGGCCGTGGGCACCGGATTGGGCAGTTCACGGTAGCCGGCGCCGGTCTGGGCGTTCTCGAAATAGAACTCCGCCGCCTGACCGCCGGTGGCGGTGAACCAGTACAGCGAGACATGGGTCAGGAAGCGCTCGCGGTCCATGGTCTGGGCGGCCTCGCCCTCGAAGCCGAAGAAGAGTTCGGCATTCCAGGCCAGCTGCGCCACCGGCGAATCCACCAGGCCGAAGCCCAGCGTGGCCGGCCGCTTGGACTGGATCTCGGCATAGCCGTTGTACTTCTG
>NZ_JBFULE010001617.1:0-594 GCF_056400485.1 Roseateles sp. P5_B10 | reverse complement strand
GTCGTGCATGCGGGTCTCCTGCGGCTCTCGTAACCGGCCCTTGGGAATTTAGGTAACCATATTACTTGCCTCCAGCGCTGCGCGGGTTACGGGCTGGGTACCTGAGAAACGTCGTGCAACTCTCTGGCATGACAAGATGGGGGCGATGGCGTCACAGGCAATCCATATTCCCCATGGCCCGGCGCGCAGCGCCCATCTGTTGCAGCGCACGACCGCCGAATGGCGGGCTAGCGGCGAAGACCTGCTGCTGTTTGCCTATGGCTCATTGATCTGGCGGCCCGAGTTCGAGTATGCCGACGCGCTGCCGGCGCGGGTGTTGGGCTTTCACCGCGTGCTGCGCATGCGTTCGCGCGTGAACCGCGGCTCGCCCCAGGAGCCGGGCCTGGTGCTGGCGCTGATCTCGGGTGGCAGTTGCCGCGGGCTGGTCTACCGCATCCCGCGCACCGTCGGTGAAGAGGTGTTGCCGCGTTTGTGGGAACGCGAGATGCCCAAYGGCGTCTACGAGCCGCGCTGGCTGAACTGCGACACCGGCGCGGGGCGGCTGCGCGCCCTGGCCTTCACGCTGTCGCGCCAGAGCCCGAACTGGACCGGGCC
>NZ_JBFULE010001616.1:0-594 GCF_056400485.1 Roseateles sp. P5_B10 | reverse complement strand
GGATGCTTGTGCCGGCCGCCGTGATACCCGAGACATTGAAGGCGCCGTCCGCGATGACCCTGCTGGAATTGGCGATGGCGCCGGCGCCTGACAGCGCAAGGCCGCTGCCGGCCACGATCCGCGTTTCGCCGGCATAGGTGCTGTTCGCCTGCAGGCCGAACACGGTGCCACCGGTGATGGTCAACCCGCCGGTGCCGCTGAAACCGGACGTCGCGTCGGTGCCGACGGTGAAGCCGTTGGTATCGATGGTCAGTCCGCCCGCGAGAAGGTTGAGCTCTCCGGGATTGAATCCGTTGATGAAGGTCGCGCTGCTGGCCCCGGCGCGCAGGATGCCATTGTCGAAATTGGCCTGGCTCGCGCCCGGGCCGCCCCGCAAGAATGTGGTCTGCAGCGTGCCGCCCCCGCTGACGTTGAGCGTGCCGGAAGACGAGGCGCCGTTGCCCAGGGTCATGCCGGCCGCCGCGACGACTTGGCCGCCGTTCTGAATGTTCACCGTGCCGGTACCCAGAAAGCCGACAGACACAAGTCCGCCGGCCAACCATTGCGACCCGGGTCCGGTGACAGTGAGGATGCCACCGCTTGTGGCGTTAAGTC
>NZ_JBFULE010001615.1:0-595 GCF_056400485.1 Roseateles sp. P5_B10 | reverse complement strand
GCCGACCACGCCCCTCAGCGTGCTCGACTACGAGCTGAGCGCTGGCCGCGTCGTGTTCACCCACACCGGCGTGCCGCCGGCCTATCGTGGCCAAGGTCTCGCCGCCAAGTTGGTTGAGGCCGGCCTGCAATGGGCCCGCGCAGAAGGCCTCAAGGTCGTGCCCGCCTGCAGCTACGTCCAGCTCTACATCCAGCGCCACCCCGAGTGGCAGAACCTCGTCTAAGAGACCCTCACCATGTCCACGATCCTGCAATCCGTTCCCGTTGGCCAGAAGGTCGGCATCGCTTTCTCCGGTGGCCTCGACACCTCCGCAGCCCTGCATTGGATGAAGCTCAAGGGCGCCCTGCCCTACGCTTACACGGCCAACCTCGGCCAGCCCGACGAGCCGGACTACGACGAAATCCCCCGCAAGGCCATGCTGTACGGCGCCGAGAAGGCCGTTCTTGTCGACTGCCGCGCCCAGTTGGTCGCCGAAGGCATTGCCGCGCTGCAGGCCGGTGCCTTTCACATCAGCACCGCCGGCGTGACCTACTTCAACACGACGCCCATCGGCCGCGCCGTGACCGGCACCATGCTGGTGGCGGCCATGCAGGCC
>NZ_JBFULE010001614.1:0-595 GCF_056400485.1 Roseateles sp. P5_B10 | reverse complement strand
TCCTTGCGATTTATCCATGTACGACAGTCAACCCGGTCAGGGTGCAATACGGTCTGTAGACCCCGCGGCCGCTATGGAACCGGTTTTGCCGGGCCACTGACGGCGCCCCCTCGAGGGGGAAGCGCACAGCGCTTCGGGGTGGGCAATCAACGGCGCATGACCTTTTCCGAGGGCGTCAGCGCCTCGATGTAGGCCGGGCGGCTGAAGATGCGCTCGGCGTACTTGAGCAGCGGCAGCGCGTTCTTGGACATGTCGATGCCGTAGTAGTCCAGGCGCCACAGCAGCGGCGCGATGGCCACGTCGAGCATCGAGAAGTCGTCGCCCAGCATGTACTTGTTCTTCAGGAAGATCGGCGCGAGCTGGGTCAGGCGGTCGCGGATCTGCGAGCGAGCCTTCTCGAGCTGCTTGTCGGTCGCCTTGGTCGTCGTGCCGCGGCCCTCGAGGATGTTCACRTGGGCGAACAGCTCCTTTTCGAAGTTCAGCAGGAACAGTCGAACGCGGGCGCGGGCCACCGGGTCGCCGGGCATCAGCTGCGGGTGCGGGAAGCGCTCGTCGATGTACTCGTTGATGATGTGCGACTCGTACAGGATGAGGT
>NZ_JBFULE010001613.1:0-595 GCF_056400485.1 Roseateles sp. P5_B10 | reverse complement strand
ACCAGATGCTGGTCGACGGCAAGGCCGATGCCTTCGCGACCGACGATATCCTGCTGTCGGGGCTGATCGCGCGGCACAAGTCGCAGGACAAGTTTCGCGTCGTCGGCGACTACCTGTCCTACGATCCTACGGCATCATGTTCCGCAAAGGCGAGAAGCAGCTCAGCGACGTCGTCGAGCGTACCTTCCGGCGGCTCGGCTCGAATCGCGATCTGATCCCGCTCTACAACAAATGGTTCGTTGCGCGTCTGCCGACAGGAGAGCGCATGGGCGTGTCGATCTCGCCGCAGCTCGAGGAGAGCTTTAAAGTGCTGGACGATTCAGCGGGCGGGACGAATTGACCACAAACTGTCATTCCGGGGCGCGCYCTTGCGCGAACCCGGAATCCGGATGTGTTTGGCTGCCCGGAGACTCTCATGTTGAGATTCCGGGTGCGCGTCCGGCAAGTGCCGGCCACGCCCCGGAATGACGAGCGTGAGATCTCAGAAAAACACCAAATCCTGCGCCTTGCCGCCGCGCAGCACCGTGGCATATTCGATCGCCGCAAACAGTCCACCCGCCACATAGATCTTGCGTGGCACGGCGCGCGCGAGTTG
>NZ_JBFULE010001612.1:0-596 GCF_056400485.1 Roseateles sp. P5_B10 | reverse complement strand
ACCAAGGTTTCATCACCACCGACGTCCAGACGCCATCGGATTCCTCGTTCGCCCGCACCGAGGGCGCCATTGAGAAGGTCGAGGAATATCTGAAGAAGCGCTCCGGCATTGAGAGCGTCGTGTTTCTCACCGGCTTCAGCTTCCTCGGTCAGGGAATGAACACCGCGCAGGCCTTCATCACCTTGAAGGACTGGTCGGAGCGTCCGCCGAAGGACTCCGCGGCGGCCCTCGTTGATGATATCAACAAGAGCCTGTCATCGATCCGCGACGCCAAGATTTCGGCGCTGCAGCCACCGCCGATCGACAACCTCGGCAACTCGTCGGGCTTCAGCTTCCGCCTGCAGGATCGCGGCCAGAAAGGCTTCGTCGCGCTCAATGCCGCGTCCGACAAGCTGATTGCGGACGCCAATGCCAGCCCAGTTCTGCAGAAGGTATTCGTCGAAGGCCTTCCGCCGGCGCCATTGGTCAACCTGATGATCGACCGCGAAAAGGCCGGCGCCTTCGGCGTCACTTTCGAGGACATCAACAGCACGATCTCCACTAATCTCGGTTCGAACGACATCAACGACTTCCCGAACCGGGGCCGTATGCAACGC
>NZ_JBFULE010001611.1:0-596 GCF_056400485.1 Roseateles sp. P5_B10 | reverse complement strand
GGTCGATCTTGCCCACCAGCCCCAGGCTGGCCGACGACAGGGCCACGCCGGCGAAGGGCAGGGCCTCGCTGCGGGCCAGGCTCACGCTTTCGGCCTGGGCGCGCACGGCATTGAAGGCGACCTGCTGGCTGGCGCTGCCAGCCAGGCCGTTGAGCAGGGTCAGGGCGCTGAAGCTGCTGCTGGTGATGGCCGTGGCCGTGAGAGGCAGGGCCGTGAGCACGCGGTCGGCGACGAAGTGGGTGTCGAGCAGGCTCAGATGGGCGCGCATGGCCGGGAACCAGTCGACGGGCGCCTGCCGCACGATGCCGATCATGGCGGCCACGTCTCCGGGCGGGTCGTCGTGATCGGCCAGGCACGCGGGCACGGCGTCGGGCTCCAGGGCCGAATCGAGCAGGCGCGAGGGCAGGGCCACCGTGCGGCTGCCGATGCGGGCTCGCGCGAAGGCGAGGAACTTCACGTGCTCGGCAATGATGGCGTCGCGCGAGGCGTTGAGCGCGGCCGCGCGCTGCTGGTCTTCGGCGAGCAGGGCGCGGGCGGTGGCGACGTCCTGGCGCGACTCGGCCAGTTCGCGATCGACCAGGGCCAGGCGTGAGTCG
>NZ_JBFULE010001610.1:0-596 GCF_056400485.1 Roseateles sp. P5_B10 | reverse complement strand
GTCCGGCAATGGCTGGTGGCGGCCCTGGTGGCGATCTGGTCGTTGCGGCTCGGCTCGCACATCGCCGTGCGTACGGCGGGCATATCAGACGATCCGCGCTATGCGGCCTTCGCGAGGGAATGGGGCGTGAACTCACCGCGGAAGATGTTCATCTTTCTGCAGAATCAGGGTTTCGGGTCGATTCCGCTGGTGTTTGCAATTTTCGTGGCTTCCCGTTTTCCGTCGGATGCGTTGCGGGTGCAGGATTATCTCGGCGCGGTGATCCTATTCGCAGGCATCGCGGGTGAGGCACTGGCTGACAAGCAGTTGAAGACCTTCCGCTCAGATCCGGCCAACAAGGGCAAGGTCTGCGATATCGGGTTATGGCGCTGGTCGCGGCACCCGAACTACTTCTTTGAATGGTTCGGCTGGCTCGCTTATCCGATGATCGCGCTCTCGCTCGACTATTCTTGGGGCTTCGCTACGCTGCTAGCGCCGATCTTCATGTACTGGATCCTGCGTCATGTCACCGGCGTGCCGCCGCTGGAGGACCAGATGCTGAAGTCGCGCGGCGATCGCTATCGCGACTATCAGGCACGGACCAGTGTGTTCTTTCC
>NZ_JBFULE010001609.1:0-596 GCF_056400485.1 Roseateles sp. P5_B10 | reverse complement strand
GTCGTGAGCGCTTCACCCTTTGAGCGTCCGTGGCCGGGCAGATCCGGCGCGAGCACCGCGAAGCCGTGATGCGCGAACCAGCGCGTATGCAGCGCCCAGGTCGAGTGATCGAAGCCGGCGCCGTGGATCATCACGACCACTGGCAGGGAAGGATCGAATGTGCGGCCACCATTCGCGATATAGGTCTCGTGACCGTTGACGGTGAGTTGCATCGCTCAGCCCTTCTGCGAGATGCGCAGCGCCTGCGCGAGGTCATCGATGATGTCGTCGGCGGCTTCGATACCGACGGAGAGGCGGATCAGCTCCTCGCCGATGCCGGCGGCCTTGAGTTGCTCGGCGTCCATCTGCTGATGCGTGGTGCTTCCGGGATGAATGACCAGTGTCTTGGCGTCGCCGACATTGGCAAGATGGCTGGTTAGCTTCAGCGCCTCGATGAATTTGCGCCCGGCATTGCGGCCGCCCTTGATGCCGAAGGAGACGATGGAGCCGGCGCCGCGCGGCAGCAGGCGTTTCGCCAGCGCATAGTCCGGATGATTCTCCAGCGACGGATGCAGCACCCAGTCGACCGCCTTGTTGGCCGTGAGCGCCGCCAGCAC
>NZ_JBFULE010001608.1:0-597 GCF_056400485.1 Roseateles sp. P5_B10 | reverse complement strand
CGTCAAGGGCGGCGGTTCCTCGGTGGATAGCAGCATCGACGGCGCGGCCAGCATCGATGCGTCAGGCAACAATGTTGCCATTCACGTCGACGCCTTCGGCCGCAGCGCCGGCGATTACAGAATTCCCGGCGGCGGCGTGCAGGCCAATACGAGGCTGCGCTCGGAGGGCCAGTCGGTCGGCGGCTCCTACATCTTCGATGGCGGCTATATCGGCACCGCGATCCAGCACATCACCAGCCTGTATCATATCCCCGGCGTCGCCGAGTCAGCTGCAAGAACCCGCATCGACCTCGAACAGACCAAGGTGACCAGCAAGGGCGAATGGCGCGCGCCAACCGACGGCATAGCCGCGATCCGCTACACGTTCGGCGTCAGCGACTACAAGCATGGCGAGCTCGGCATCGGCAGCAATGGCGTCGATGGCCTGCAGAACACCATCACCAACAAGGAAATCGAAGGCCGCCTCGAACTGGACCACGCCGCGGTCGCAACGCCGCTCGGCGCATTGACCGGAAGCTGGGGCGTGCAGGCCAGCAATCGCAAGCTCGCCACCGCAGGCCTGCTCGGCGGTTTGCTCGCACCGACCAACACGGACAC
>NZ_JBFULE010001607.1:0-597 GCF_056400485.1 Roseateles sp. P5_B10 | reverse complement strand
GTTCAGTCCGTTCAAGCACCCGGAACGCAGCAGCATCGACGCGCGCAGCCTGACGCCAGATGTCGTTGATCGACGCAAAGCCGTCGAACACCAGCTGGCGCACCGTTACCGACGCCTCGCTGCCGTTGACATAGGAGCCATTGCCGGCCGGCGCAGGAACAATCGCCCGGTTCAACATCTCGGGGCCGGTATTCGCCTGCAGCCTGATCTGAGGCAGCAAAGTACCTTGGCTCTGGCGAAGTTCGGCTTCGGTGGCACGGCGATTGGCAGACGCCTCGCCGACACCTGGATTCGTCTTTACCGCCTGATTGATGGCGTCAAGAATGAAAAATGGCTCGGCTGCATGAGCGAGCTGGCCGCTCGATCCTAGCAATACAACTACAAGGAAAATCTTTGCGATCTGCTTCATGGATTGAGCGCTAACAAGAAACGGTACTTGCCGCAATCCGAAAGCCACATTTTGGATCGAAAACTGACTCATTGTTGCAAGAATGCATTACCTCGCCCGGAGGCGGCACGGTCCGCTTATCCGTCGCGGCGCTGTCATTTTCGTCCCTGATTTCAGTCATTTATCAATGCCTAACAACAGGTTAACAC
>NZ_JBFULE010001606.1:0-597 GCF_056400485.1 Roseateles sp. P5_B10 | reverse complement strand
ATCTGTTACAGCCCACCCACGTCTGCCGTGCCTGATTCCAGTTCCAGCCCCGCCGCCCCACCGCCGAAGAGCTTTGGCCGCTTTGAGCTGCGCGCGTTGCTGTCCAAGARCGCCCGCAGCCTGATCTGGGGCGTCTTCGACCCCCGCCATGGCCAGGAGCTGATGCTCTGCATGCCGCGTGACAAGCCCAACAGCGCGGCCGCGCTGGAGCATTGGCTGCGCATGGCCCAAGGTGCCGAGCGGGTGCAGCACCCCAACCTGGCACGTCCGTTCGAGATCGGCCAGATCGAGAACTGGCCTTATGTGGCCTACGACCGCGCCCTGGGCGAGACGCTGGACGAGCGCCTGGCGCGCCAGAACGCGCCCCTGCCCATCGACGCGGCCGGCTGGATTGCCCAGTTGCTCGAAGGCCTGGCCTTCGCCCATGAGGCCGGCCACGCCCACCGGGACATCCAGACCGCCAGCCTCGTCATCGACGCCGGCGACAAGGTGCGCCTCATTGGCCTGGAAGTCGCGCAGGAGGTCTTCCCGGCCACGGTGGATTTCAACGCCGTGACGCGCCGTGCGGTGCGCGAGTCGGCCGAGGAGGACGTGCTC
>NZ_JBFULE010001605.1:0-598 GCF_056400485.1 Roseateles sp. P5_B10 | reverse complement strand
GCTGTCAATGGCCGCCGCTCCGGATATCGGCCTGCTCGGGATCTATGGCTCGGTCATCGCTGCCGGAATCTTCGGCATCGTTGTCGCGCCTTTCATCAGCCGCCTGCTGCCGCTGTTTCCCCCCGTGGTCACCGGCACCATCATCATGGTGATCGGCATCTCCCTGATGCGCGTCGGCATCAACTGGGCGGGTGGCGGAATACCCACCTTCACCAAGATGATCGACGGCGTTCCGCACACCTTCCCCAATCCGGGTTATGGCCAGCTGCAGGGCCTCGGTATCGCGCTGTTCGTGCTGGTCGTGATCCTCGCTCTGATCAAATGGGGCACCGGCTTCCTGGCCAATGTCTCGGTGCTGCTCGGCATCATCGCCGGAGYCATCCTCGCCAGCGTGCTCGGCGTGATGCATTTCGACAAGGTCAGCACCGCTGGCTGGGTCGATATCGTGCTGCCGTTCCATTTCGGCATGCCGCAATTCCACCTCGTCCCGATCGTCACCATGTGCATCGTGATGATCGTCGTCATGATCGAGTCGCTCGGCATGTTCCTGGCGCTCGGCGAGATGACTGATCGGAAAGTCGACAGGGACGCGCTGACC
>NZ_JBFULE010001604.1:0-599 GCF_056400485.1 Roseateles sp. P5_B10 | reverse complement strand
CCAAGCCCGCGCCGATCATTACGGCACCGCCGGCCGTGGCCGCCGCGCCTGCGCCGGCCACCGCTGCGTCGAGCGAGGCTGTTCCCGCACCGGCGCCGGCTGTGACTTCAGCCTTGCCGCGCAACGGTTCCGCATCGGCGCCAGCGCCGGTGGCCGCGGCCCGCCCGCCTGCTGCCGCACCCGCTCCCGTTCGACCACCGGCCACGGCGGCCTCCGAGTACGCCGTGCGCCCTGGCGACTCGCTGTCCAAGATTGCCACGCGCACCCAGGTCAGCGGCATCTCGCTGGACCAGATGCTGGTCGGCCTGTTCCGAAACAATCCCGACGCCTTCATCGACGGCAACATGAACCTGCTGAAGTCGGGTGCCGTGTTGCAGGTCCCGTCCAGCGACTCGCTGGCCGCGGTGCCGGCGCCCGAAGCGCGTCGTGTCATCCTGGCCCAGAGCGCCGATTTCTCGGCCTACCGCCAGCGCCTGGCCTCCGCCGCGCCGACGCTGCAAAACAGCGGGAGCGAGCGCCAGTCCAAAGGACAGGTGCAGGCCGCCGTCGAGGACCGCAAGCCCGCCGCTGCGCCGACGCCCGACAAGCTCACCCTCAGC
>NZ_JBFULE010001603.1:0-599 GCF_056400485.1 Roseateles sp. P5_B10 | reverse complement strand
GCCCGACGCCGACAATACACCGGCATCGTCATGCGCGGTTGCCGTCGCGAAGGCCGTCGCGTTGATGATGATATCGGGCGGATAGGCTGCCAGCGCAGCCCGCAGGAACGCGGCGGAGCGCTCGTCTTTCAGGCTGGTGACATAGAGGCAAACCGCATTGAGGCCGCGCGCGTCGAGCGACAGACGCAATGCATCGATTGCCGCCGTATCGCCTCCGGCGACCAGCGCGCGATAGAAGATCACGATGGCATTGGGGCGATTATCCGTCACAGGCTCGCTCGGCCAGAAGCCGGCTGACGGCATCGGTCGTGCCGCAGGTGGCTCCTCACCGTGACCGATCAAATGCGCGGCATAGCGCAGTGCCAGCTGCGCGTTGTCGACACCGCCCTCGCTGCAATAGCGCCACAACGCATGGGTTTCGTCGCTGCTGACCGTGCCGCGGGCGGCCAGTTCGGCATTCCAGTCCATCTCGCCGGGCAGGCAGGCGAACTTGCTACCGCGGTTCAGCGCGTCGCTGCGCAGGCTCTCCACGCCATGGGGCCAATAGCTGATGCCGCCGAGCATGCGCAGCATCACTATCTTCGCCTTGGCCAGCGTAC
>NZ_JBFULE010001602.1:0-599 GCF_056400485.1 Roseateles sp. P5_B10 | reverse complement strand
GGTCTCGCCGGTCTGAAACCTGCTTTCGCTGCGATGGCCGATCATCCGCTGGATGAAAGCGGCATGACCTTCCGCAAGCAGATCAACCAGAAGTATCCGGATCTGAAGATCGAGCATTTCCACCACGCCGGCAATTCGTCGGGCGTGGTCGATGGTGCCGCAGCCTTGCTGCTGACCTCGAAGTCCTATGCCGACAAGCATGGCCTGAAGCCGCGCGCACGCATCGTGGCCATGGCCAATATCGGTGACGACCCGACCCTGATGCTGAATGCGCCGGTGCCGGCTGCGAAGAAGGTGCTGGCAAAGGCCGGTCTCAAGAAGGAAGACATCGATCTSTGGGAGMTCAATGAAGCCTTCGCCGTGGTCGCCGAGAAGTTCATCCGCGACCTCGATCTCGATCGCAGCAAGGTCAACGTCAATGGCGGTTCGATTGCGCTCGGCCATCCGATCGGCGCTACCGGCGCGATCTTGATCGGCACGGTTCTCGACGAACTTGAGCGCCGCAACCTGAAGCGCGGTCTGGTCACCATGTGCGCCGCCGGCGGCATGGCACCGGCGATCATCATCGAGCGCGTATAACGCCGCTAACTCGTCTAATC
>NZ_JBFULE010001601.1:0-600 GCF_056400485.1 Roseateles sp. P5_B10 | reverse complement strand
GGCTGAACGTCACGCCACCTTGTGTGACGGCATGGAACACGCCGGTCTGGATCAGGAGCGCCGCGCCCTGGTGGCCAGGCCGGTGGATATGTCATGGGAATGGCCGCAAGCCAACCAACTGGTGCTCACGTTCTCTTTGCCCGCCGGGAATTACGCCACTTCCGTTCTGAACGAAATCCTCCGCACCACGGAGCCTGACCGGCATACAGAGAACGAGTCTGCGGCTGTCGAATGACGGTGTCCTCACCTCGGGTTGAAGGGTACAGACCCTGTTCCTGGCACACCATTTCCCGTCCGGCCGCTTTCCCGTCGGTGCGTGTTCACACCTGATGCGGCAGGTGGCCCCCGCGGCGACCTGTCTCCAACCTTCAAGGCACCAGGGCGGTCGTGACATTCACCAGCGCTGGCAGCAGTCGCTCGGCGGGCCCTGGATAGCAAACCTCGGGTTCCTGGATATGATTTTCATCGTCTTCGGGCGGTCAGAGCGAGTTCGACCGCGCACGGTCAGCACTCCGACCCCGGTCGAACACCTACCGCCACCCTTCCACAGCGGGGGACCGACCGCCGCGCCTCAAACCATGATTCCGTGATGTTCATGCC
>NZ_JBFULE010001600.1:0-600 GCF_056400485.1 Roseateles sp. P5_B10 | reverse complement strand
GATCTCGACCGCGCCGAGCGGACCTATGCCCGCGGCCTGAGCCCGGCCGGCGTCGGGCGCCAGCTTCGCGCCATCCTCGCTTCGGGCAGTCGTAAAGAGAGGCTCGCCACGGTCACCGCGCCGACGCTGGTGATCCACGGCAAGATCGATCCTCTGGTGCATCCGGCCGCCGGCCGCGACACGGCCGCGTCGATTCCCGGCGCCAAGCTGATGATGGTCGACCGGATGGGCCACGCTCTGCCGATCTCGATGTGGTCCCTGGTGATCGACGCCATCTCCCGTCATGCGCATGGCGCGAAGCTGCAGCAGCCGCTGCAGGCCAACGCACGCCGCGCGGGCTGAGCCCGCGTCTACTTCTTGTCCTTCGGCCGCGCACCCAGCCCCGCCATGTTGACGAACATCTCCTGAAAGCGCTCGCCCATCTTCGGATCGAACGAGAACCAGCTCTGCATGATGGACTCCGGCGAGAACTTGTCGATATTGTCCATCATCTTCTTCTGCATCTGATCCATCATCGCCGACTGCATCGGCTGCACATCAGGCAGCCCCAGGAATTCGCGCGCCTCGAGCGGCGTGCAGTCCACGGTGACGATCACTTTC
>NZ_JBFULE010001599.1:0-600 GCF_056400485.1 Roseateles sp. P5_B10 | reverse complement strand
CCAGCAGCCACGGCGGCGGACAGCTGCGCCGTCAGGTCGGCAGTGTTGGCATCGGCCAGCGTCAGGTCTCCGCGCAGGCGCTGGTTCATCGCCTCCACGTCTGTCACCTTGCTGTTTGCGGCGGACAGCTGCGCCGTCAGGTCGGCAGTGTTGGCATCGGCCAGCGTCAGGTCTCCGCGCAGGCGCTGGTTCATCGCCTCCACGTCTGTCACCTTGCTGTTTGCGGCGGACAGCTGCGCCGTCAGGTCGGCGATCTGGGCGTTGACCGCTTCGATCTCGGGCAGCGCCTGACCGGCGTCATCGCCCGTCGCGGCGGCCCACTCGGTGGTCACCGGCTCGTCATCGCTGACGGGCTGGCACTTGTTGACGCCCCAGCCCGGCACTTCGTTGGCGGCCACCTCGACGACGTCGCCGACCTTCGCGCCCTGCGGCCAGGGCGCCTTGAGTTGGGTGATGCGCAGCTTCATGATCAGCTCGCGGTGATGTGGCAGATCGAGGTCTGACCGCTGGCGTCCACGCGGAACTGCGGCGCCACCGCTGCCATCACGCCGAAGACGTAGTCGTCTTCCTGGTTCAGGCGGGTCTTCGGGCGGGTCACCA
>NZ_JBFULE010001598.1:0-601 GCF_056400485.1 Roseateles sp. P5_B10 | reverse complement strand
GCCGAGATTGAACGACGCCACGATCGGCACTTTCACGTGCCCGAGCCCGAGGCTGGACGCGATGGCAACGGGCGCCAGCAGATGCGCCGCTTCGAACAGGCCGATATTCAGCTTGTCGCGGACATTCGACCACGACACTTCCCGGACCAGCTCGACGTTCAGCCCCTCGGCCTTCGTGAACCCCTTGTCGACCGCGACAATCAGGGCGGCGGCGTCGGCCAGCGGAATGAAGCCGATGCGAAGCGGGTGGTCGATCATTTCAGCAACTCCGCTGCGGTGATGATCGACTGGGCGATCTCACCGATTTTCTTCTTTTCACGCATCGCCGTGGATCGCAGCAATACGTAAGCCTCTTCTTCATTGAGGCCCTTGAGCTTCATCACGATGCCCTTGGCACGGTCGWTGATCTTGCGCTCCTCCAGCGCCGACTTGGTGCGCTCGAGCTCGTCCTGCAGTTTGGAGAAGGCATTGAAACGGGAGATGCAGAGATCGAGGATCGGCTTGATCCGCTCCTTCTTCAGCCCGTCCACGATGTAAGAGGATACCCCCGCCTCGACCGAAGCCCGCGCCGACTCGGCGTCGCTCTGGTCGACGAACATGG
>NZ_JBFULE010001597.1:0-601 GCF_056400485.1 Roseateles sp. P5_B10 | reverse complement strand
CCTGCTGCTTCAAGGCGAACGTCTATGGCCCGGCAGGCCGGTAGGACTTGCAGTCGTGATCCTCTCGGTCATTGTCGCAACGGTGCTCGGCTTGCCGGCGCTCGGCATTCCCGTCACCGGCGAAGTTCCGAAGGGATTGCCAAGCATCGCCGTGCCAACCTTTGGGTTGCTGGAGTTCGACGAACTATTTCCTCTCGCTGCCGGCATCATGTTGCTCGCCTATGTCGAAGGCGTAGCAGCCGCTCGCAGTTTTGCGGCGAAGCACGGTTACGTCATCGATGTACGACAGGAGTTCTTGGGGCTAGGCGCGGCAAATATTGCGGTAGCGTTCGGCCACGGCTACCCTGTTGCGGGAGGACTATCCCAATCCGCCGTCAATGATCAGGCCGGCGCGAAGACCCCACTCGCTCTCGTTATCTGTTCGGGCACGTTGGCCATCTGCCTGCTGTTTCTCACGGATTTCCTGACCAATTTACCCAAGGCGGTGCTCGCTGCGATCGTGTGCACAGCAGTTTACAGACTGATTGATATCGCTGCCCTCATGCGAATGTGGCGCATCAGCCGGATCGACTTTTATGCGGCGGCGATCGCTCTCGTGTCT
>NZ_JBFULE010001596.1:0-603 GCF_056400485.1 Roseateles sp. P5_B10 | reverse complement strand
GACGAAAGCCGGGCAGCGTCATGCAGGACGGACCGCCCTGATCGATCAGTGTGGTGACGCCGGACTGCACGCCGACCATATCGGGCTGCATGCCGAAGCGGCCACTGACATACTGATAGACATGCGCGTGGGTATCGATCATGCCCGGCAGCACCAGCTTGCCTGAGACGTCGATCACCTCCTTCGCACTGGTTGGCAGAATGTCGGCCTGCACGGCGGCGATCTTGCCGTTGCGGATGGCGACATCCTTGATGCCGTCGATGCCGGCTGCGGGATCGATAACGCGACCACCGCGCAGCAGCAGGTCGAATGAGGCAGTAACAGACATGGCGATCTCCTTACGCTCCAGCGGACTTTAGAGGCCCACCAAAATACGAAGCATACTTCGTAATTTACAAAAGCAAAGTCCGTGCCATATGAGTTGCAATGCGATATTTTCAGAGCACCTGCACCATGCGAGAAGCAGTCGCTACCAGGAGACACTGAGTTGCCCAAAGCAAAGCCACGGCGCGATCAAGCCGCCCACAAGCCATGGCCACTGGAACAGCGGCCCGGATTTCTGATCCGCAGGCTGCATCAGATCCATGTCGCACTGTTCCAGGA
>NZ_JBFULE010001595.1:0-603 GCF_056400485.1 Roseateles sp. P5_B10 | reverse complement strand
GCGTCAGGCACATCTGGGCGCCCTCGAGCAGTTTCATCATTCGTCCCGAGGACAAGCAGGAGACGATCGGTGTCAAGGAGGTCGGGCTCGTCGAATACAGTTTCCAGCCCAGCGGCTTTAAAGTTCGTCACAGCCGCGCACCGGGCCAGACCGACATCGATCTGTTCACCGTCATCAATGCGGACGGCACAGTGCGCCCGCAGTGATGACAGCTTGAAGGCGTATCCGCCTTACGCCTTGTCCGCGCCGACCCGCACGAGCTGCTTGCCGAAGTTCGCGCCTTTGAGCAGCCCCATGAACGCCGTCGGTGCATTGTCGAGACCTTCAGTGACGTGTTCCTTGTACTTCACCTTGCCCTCGCGCACCCATTGCGACATGTCGCGCAGGAAATCGCCATGCATCGATGCGAAGTCGCGCACGATAAAGCCGCGGAAGTTGAGGCGTTTGGTGAGCACGTTGCGCATCATCGCGCCGGCCCATTTGGGCGCCTCTGACGTCGTATCGTTGTACTGTGCGATCAGTCCGCATACCGGAATGCGCGCGAAGAAGTTCAGCAGCGGAAACACCGCCTCGAACACGGCGCCGCCGACATTCTCGAAATAC
>NZ_JBFULE010001594.1:0-604 GCF_056400485.1 Roseateles sp. P5_B10 | reverse complement strand
GGCGAAGCCCTGAGGGAAGCGGTCGATCGTCGTCTCGCCGCGGTAGAAGCTGCCGTTGTCGCCTGTGAAGAAGAGATGGCACTTCTTGTCGTCGCAGATGTTCCAGAAGTCCAGCCAGACCGCATGGCCCTCGGCGTTCTTGACGCTGGCCGGGATGGCCGAATAGAAGGGCTTGGGCGCCGTCCACGAGTGGGGGTCGGCGATGTTGGGGGTGGTCGAATAGAGCGGGTCACCGCCCTGGAAGATCAAATACCAGAGCTTCTGCGGCGCGAAGTAAAAGACCTGGGGTGCCGCGCGATAGCCCGGCCCGATGGGCGATTTTTCGAGCATGAACTGCGGGGCCTTCGGCGCCTCATCCCAGTTCGCGAAGCTCGTGTAGGCCATGCCCCAGCCGTTCTTGCCCGCAGTGGTCATGAAGACGTGATAGCGGCCGTCGTGGTAGACGATGGTCGGGTCCTTGACGCCGAAGATGTCCGCCCGGTCGGCCGGCGGCTTGATCAGCGCCTCGCTGGATTTCCATTCAAAGCCGACGGCCTGGGCCGGCGTCTCGCCGCCGGCGGCGGGCTTCGCGTCGGCGGCTGCGCTGCTGCCACCACAGCCGGCC
>NZ_JBFULE010001593.1:0-606 GCF_056400485.1 Roseateles sp. P5_B10 | reverse complement strand
CAGTTACTTTGTTTCCAGTGGTTTTACGAGCGGACTGGTGCTCGACATGCCCTACTCCGGATCCGCACCCACGTCGAAACCAAGTCGGCCCCAGAGACCTTGCATCTTAGGCCAGACCGAGCGCTTTCAAGAGCTCACCCGGCGCGGACAGCTCCAGGTCGGCGCCCCAATGACGAAATTCACCGCTATGGCCGAGATAGCCCCACGCCGCAGCGGCCGTTGCCATGCCAGCAGCGCGACCGGCCAGGATGTCGCGTTCGTCGTCTCCGACATAGAGGCAGGACGCCGGTACCACGTTCAAGCGGCGTGCTGCCTCCAGCAGCGGGGCGGGGTGCGGCTTGGTATGGCTCGTGGTGTCGCCGCCCACGATGGCGCCGGCCGCCAAACCCAGCGCCTTGGCAAGCGGCAAGGCGAAGCGTTCGGCCTTGTTGGTGACGATGCCCCATGCCAGGCCCGCATCAGCGAGCCCGAGAAGCTCCGCCTCGATGCCGACAAAGGCGCGCGTGCTGTCATACATCAGCGCTTCGTAACGATCCAGGAATTCACGCTTGAGTTCGTCATAGCCCGACTGACCAGGCGCCGCGCCGAAGGCTTGGCCCAGCATGC
>NZ_JBFULE010001592.1:0-606 GCF_056400485.1 Roseateles sp. P5_B10 | reverse complement strand
GGGTTGGCCAAGACGGGAGGCCTTTAGTTCCTCCTCGGCTTTTACCAAGTCGCGCTGGACTTTGGATGATTGTGTCGCGAGGGAGCTCAAAGCATACTCCACATCGCTTTGCTTCTGACGCGCGACTTCATCGACATACGATTGCGCCACCGTATTAGCGATTTCCGCCGCTCGTTGCGGGTCGGAGGCCGTAGAGGTAACGGCGATGATTCTGGAGCGCCGCTCCTGACCAACCCTCAGGCTGCGCTTTAGCGCAGCGAGAGCGGATCCGTCATCGGGCTCATGGTTCTTGCCAAGTAGCAGCTCCTTGGTTGCTGACCATGTACGACGAAAGAGCGTGCGCAAGCTTTGCATCCACGTTCGTGAACCCGCTTCCGCACCGTGCCTCGCATCCTCGAGAGCGCGGAGCGTTGGGAGAAGTCTCCGCAGATAGGCGTCGGAGAGCAGCACCGTGACATGTGTGTCGATGGTGGATTCCTCAGCAGCTGGTGTAGGCGCTGCGGACGCGCCACCGGCGTTTAAGGCATCGGCTGCGCCGGACTGTCGGACGTCAACAGCAAGTTGTGCCGTCGCGATGTAAGAAGGAGACATAAGAAAGCCGGCTAC
>NZ_JBFULE010001591.1:0-606 GCF_056400485.1 Roseateles sp. P5_B10 | reverse complement strand
GGGCGCAGTTCAGCTATGGCGCGCCAAGCGGAGCGCCCGAAGCGAACTGTCTCTAGTGCAGCATCTGCTCCACCTCGGCCGCCGGGTCGCCGGTGGCGGCGATCTTGGCGGCGAGCAGGTCCAGGTCCAGATGCAGGTGCTCGATCAGCTCGGGCACGGCCACCTTCAGCGCATGCACGGGCTCGTCATGGTGCTCGGCGGCATCCGCCAGCACCTCGGCCACGTGCAGCACGGCCGCGATCAGCGAGAAGGGGCGGATCTCCAGCGGCGTGTTGGCGTCCTTGAAGGCCTCCACCATCGCCTGCGGGAAATGCCAGTGCGCAGCCAGCGACGCGGTCACGTCGGCGTGGGTGCAACCGAAGCGGTGCTCCTCCAGCGAGAAGCGGCTGCCGGGCTCGGCGGCATGGGTCTCGACGTCGGCCACCAGATGCGGCTCGTCCAGGGCCATCAGCAGCTGGCCGGTGCGCAGCATCAGCCCGGCGAGGTAGGCGGTGTCGGCCGTGGCCGCATCGGCGCCCAGCATGCGGGCCAGGATGCGCGCGTAGTTGGCCGTGGCGACCCCGTGGCGCCAGAAGGTGGCCCTGTCCAGGCCCTGGACCTTGGGAA
>NZ_JBFULE010001590.1:0-607 GCF_056400485.1 Roseateles sp. P5_B10 | reverse complement strand
TAGGCGCACATGAAAAAACCCACTGTCGCGAGACAGTGGGTTTTTGATTGGTGCCGGCTATCGGATTCGARCTGATGACCTACCGCTTACAAGGCGGTTGCTCTACCAACTGAGCTAAGCCGGCGAAAAACAGGCGAGATTCTAGTCGCTCACTTCACCCGTTTGAGTGAAGGCCGCGGGCCACCGCTGGGCGCGTCGGGTGGCGGGGGCGTGTCATCGCCCTCGTCGTCGCTGGCTTCGCTGGCCAGACGCAGGCCGCTGCGGCRCGGCTCCTGCGGCGCCGGGCTGGGCAGCGGTGCACCTTCGGCCAGCGCCTCGGGCGCCGGAAAGGCCATGCCCTGGCCGTTCTCGCGGGCGTAGATCGCGACAACATGATCCACCGGCACGACGATCTCTCGCGCGACGCCGCCGAAGCGCGCCTTGAACTGGATGAACTCGTTGCCGAGATCCAGTCCGCTGGTGGCATCGAAGCCGACGTTCAGCACGATCTCGTTGTTGGACACGTACTCCATCGGCACCTGCACCGAACGATCGACRTGGACCGCGATATAGGGCGTGAAGCCGTTGTCCGTGCACCAGTCGTGCAGCGCGCGGATCAGGTACGGGC
>NZ_JBFULE010001589.1:0-607 GCF_056400485.1 Roseateles sp. P5_B10 | reverse complement strand
CGTGCCGGCGAACCTGCGGTTCGCTGCTCGATCGAATGTCGGTCAGCAGTTGCAGATTCCAGCGATCGAACAGCACGATGCCGATCACGAGCAGCAGGCCGGCGAACACCGCGCGCGGCACCTGTGCGAGCATCGACGACAGCGCGAATGTGATGGCTAACAGGCTGAGCGCCACGAAAATGCTGGTCCAGCGCGTGCGGCCGCCCATGCGATAGCCGAGCAGAATAACGGAAGGGATCGCCGATCCGCCGATGCCGCCGCCCAGCGCTGCCGCCGCATTGGCGATGCCTTGTGCGGCGAGGTCGCGCACCGGATGGATATGCGTGTCGTCGAGCTGCTGTGCCACGCGAAACGCCAGCATGGTCTCCACCGTGCCGATGATTGCCAGCACCAGCGACACCAGCACGACATGCGGAAGCACGGCGGTCAGTTCCGGCGTGATCGAGCCGTCGAACACTGCGCCGAGCGGCATTGCCGGCGGGAAGCTGACATGGATCTCGCCGATGGTTGGCCCGAGATCGAGACCGGTCGGGATGCTGATTAGATAGTAGAGCGCGGTGCCAGCGATGAAGCCTGCAAGCGATCCCGGTATCTTGCGCAGCCAGTC
>NZ_JBFULE010001588.1:0-610 GCF_056400485.1 Roseateles sp. P5_B10 | reverse complement strand
CGTCCGATATGCGTGATTTCACCAACTGACATGCGATGGTCCCGTTAACTTTCTAGTGGATCGATTTGTCGGCCTGATCCTGCGGTGTGCCCGCAGCCGCCTGCTCCAGCGCACGAACGATAGCGCGGCGAGCAAGCTCGATCTTGAAGTCGTTGTCGCCCTGCCCCTTCGCATCACGAAGAATGAAATCAGCGACCTGCTTAAAGCTCTGGGTCCCGACTCGCTCGCCTTTCAGCGATCTTTCTGCGTCAAAATCCCGCCACGGCTTATGCGCGACCCCGCCGAGCGCGATCCGGACGTCCTGGATGATGCCCTCCTCCACACGCAGCGCGGCGGCGACGGAGATCAGCGCGAAGGCATAGGAGAGCCGGTCCCGGATCTTGAGATAGGTGTGATGGGCACCGAAGTCGGGCTTGGGGATAATGATCGATGTAATGAGCTCGCCGACCTTCAGCGTGTTGTCGCGTTCGGGCTCTCCGCCGGGGAGGCGGTGGAAACCAGACATCGGAATCGATCGCTTGCCGTCCGGCCCCTCGACTTCGACGGATGCATCGAGTGCAGCCATCGCGACGCACATGTCCGACGGATGGACTGCAATGCAGCTATCGCT
>NZ_JBFULE010001587.1:0-610 GCF_056400485.1 Roseateles sp. P5_B10 | reverse complement strand
GCTGCGCACCGCGAAGCGATCGTCGGCACCGGTGCTGCCGCCTTCGCTGCCGAGCATCTGCTTGAAGGTGCGCGTCGGGAACATCCACTCGTGCAGTTGCTCGCCGCCCGCGCCCAGCGGCGCCTCCAGGCTCTGGCGCGGCCCTGCCGCGAAACCGTCGATGGAAATGCTGAAGGCGGCGACTCTGACCTTGGACATCTTGAACTCTCCTGTCGTGCGGTGTGGTGGGAGGGACGGTGCCTGCGTGGAGCCTAACGTCTCGCAGCGTGGACTCAAGCGCCGGGCAACCGCAGGCCGCACAAGCCGGCCACGATGAGTGTCGATACCGCGGCCGCGGCGATCAAACCCGCCATCCAGCCGCGGTTGACGCTCGCCGGCCGCCAGCCATGCGCCAGCAGCACGCTGCGCAGGCCGCTGCACAGGTGGGCGAGCACACAGAACACGCCCAGCGCATAGTGCGGCAGCAGGCGGATGTTCCACGCGTCCAGCAGCAGGCCCTGCGGCGCGCCCGAGGCCCAGGCCCAGTCGGTCTCGATGCCTCGCAAGGTGCGCGCCGACACCAGGGCCGAGTTCATGTGAGTGAGCAGGAAGAAGCCGAGATAGACACCTG
>NZ_JBFULE010001586.1:0-610 GCF_056400485.1 Roseateles sp. P5_B10 | reverse complement strand
CACTCGGCCTGCTGTTCTCGCTGAAGACCCACAAGGAATTGTTCGCAAGCGCCGCGCATGACGAAGGCGAGGAACATTGGCCGATTGTCCTTGCGGTGGGCACACTGCTTGTTGTCACTGTACTGGTTGCACTTGTGAGTGAGATTTTTGTCGAGTCGGTGCAGAAGGCCGCAGCAACGTTTGGAATGAGCCCGGCCTTCGTTGGCTTCATCATCGTCTCAATGGTCGGGGCCGCCGCCGAGTTTGCCGTTGCCTTTTCCGCGGCACGCAAGGACCGCCTCGACATGAGCGTCAGCATCGCGCTTGGCAGCGCCTCCCAGATAGCGCTGTTCGTAGCGCCCGCCCTGGTGCTGCTCAGCTATGTCGTCGGACCATCGCCGATGAGCCTGCAGTTCTGGCCCGGCGCCGTCACCATGGTCATGATTGCGACCGTGACGGCGAGCTTCATTACGAGCAGCGGTCGCTCGGCCTGGTTCGTCGGCGCCCTGCTCATCTTCATTTACGCAGTCTTTGCGTTGACGCTGTATGTAGTTCCGCCGACGGGCCAGGGGATGGAATGAAGCCCGCGCTCGGTGAGGCAGCACACCGCTGGCGCTCAGCTCTATTCGAC
>NZ_JBFULE010001585.1:0-610 GCF_056400485.1 Roseateles sp. P5_B10 | reverse complement strand
GTTCAAGGCCGTGCAGTCGGACCTGCAGCGGCTCAAGAGGCTGGGGGTGGACATCCTGTGGCTGATGCCCATCCAGCCCATCGGCAAGCTCAACCGCAAGGGGACGCTGGGCAGCTACTACTCGATCAGCGACTACACGGCGGTGAACCCCGAGTTCGGCACGCTGGCCGATGCCAAGGCGCTGGTCGCTGCGGCGCACAAGCTGGGGTTCAAGGTCATCCTCGACTGGGTGGCCAACCACACGGCCTGGGACCACCCCTGGGCTACGGCACACAAGGATTGGTACAAGCTCAACGGCAAGGGTGAGATCCACGCCGTCACTTTCAACGAAGGCCAGCCGGGCGAGGAGCACTGGGACGATGTCGTCGCGCTGAACTACAAGAGCCCGGGCTTGCGCGCCGCAATGATCGACGCGATGAAGTTCTGGGTGCGAGAAACCGGCATCGATGGCTTCCGCTGCGATGTGGCCAGCCTGGTGCCGACCGACTTCTGGGTGCGTGTGCGCAAGGAGCTGGACGCGGTCAAGCCGATGTTCATGCTGGCCGAGTCCGACGCCATCGACCTGCACACCAGCGGCGCCTTCGACATGACCTATTCCTGGGACCTGGCC
>NZ_JBFULE010001584.1:0-611 GCF_056400485.1 Roseateles sp. P5_B10 | reverse complement strand
GATCTGCAGCGCAGGCACCCGTCTGTTCGTCGAAAAGAAGATCTATGACGAATTCGTCGGCAAGGTCGCCGAATTCGCCAAGAAGCTGAAGGTCGGCAACGGCGTCGATCCGAGCATCCAGCTCGGACCGCTGGTCTCCAAGGAACAGCTCGACCGCGTCACCGGCTATCTGACGACCGGTGCCGGCGAAGGCGCCAAGGCACTGTCGGGTGGCGGCCGCTTGACCGACGGCGACCTCGCCAAGGGTTTCTTCGTGCAGCCCACCGTGTTCGCCAACGTCCAGGACAACATGAAGATCGCGCAGGAAGAGATCTTCGGACCGGTCATCTCTGCAATCTCGTTCACCGACATGGACGAATTGGTGCAGCGTGCYAACAATACGACCTTCGGTCTCGGCAGCGGCGTCTGGACCAAGGATGTCAGCAAGGCGCATCGCCTCGCCAAGTCCCTGCAGGCCGGCTCTGTCTGGATCAATTGCTATCAGGCGATGGACCCCGCCGTTCCGTTCGGCGGTTACAAGATGAGTGGCTATGGCCGCGAGTCCGGCGTCCACCACATCGACGAATATCTCAACATCAAGGCAGTCTGGATCAATACATGATCCTTGGGAT
>NZ_JBFULE010001583.1:0-613 GCF_056400485.1 Roseateles sp. P5_B10 | reverse complement strand
GCTCTTGGCCTTCCTCGACGTGCCTCGACGCTTGCACCAGCCGATTGCGCAGCGCTGGGAGGCTGCCGGATGGCCGCCGCTGGCTCAGCACGCCAGCTACGCCGCTCACGTCCTGATGGTCGAACTCTTCTTCCAAATTTCGCTGGCAGCCAAACTCATTGCTGCTGAGCGTGCGTCCAATCGGGCGGACATCGCCTACCTCTTCTATCTGCCGTTTTGCAACGTCTTCGTCTCCAGCGACAAGCTGCATCGGAGGTGCGCGCAGCCGTTTCTGACGAAGGAGCAGGACTTCGTTTGGGGGCATGACCTCAAGGTCGACTTGTGCAGGATCAACGACGTCTTTGCAACTGCGAGCGAAGCTGAACGCCAGAWGGGGTTGCACAAGCTTGCGTCGCGGCCGCCGGGTGGCTCGAATGACCTGGTCGTGTCTCTGTGGGAACGTCATGGCTTCGCCCCTTTAAAGACGCCCAAGCCCGAGTCGGCGCTTCCTGCGGATAGTCATGACAAGCTGCTGGCACATCTCCGCGAGTACCAGGACGCGCCAACGGCGCCCGACGTTGCCAACCTTCATTCGGATGAGCTCGATGCGCTGTCCGTTGAGCGGCTGGTTCCC
>NZ_JBFULE010001582.1:0-613 GCF_056400485.1 Roseateles sp. P5_B10 | reverse complement strand
GCGACATGGTGCCGGTGCAGAGGCAGGTGGCGGTTGGCGTGCGGCCCAATACGTCGACGCCGTTTGCCTGTGAATTCAAGGCCGGCTCGACGGCAGGCGTGCGCGGCTTCATGCGCGCCTCGGTGTCCAGCGGTGGCGTCACGGACGCGCTGGTCGTGCGCACGGTGTCGGTGCCCGACACCAGCGCAGCGGCCTTGGGCGCGAAGTTATCGGCGCCGGTTTGCCTGACCTGGCGTACCCGGTCCGCGCCCATTGTCTCGATGGCGCTGGAGGCGAAGTCCTCGACCGGCAACTCCTGCATGGATGGTTTCATCTCGCGTTCGACGTTGAACATCGCGGGTGACGGCTGGGTGTTCCCGATTGCCGATGTGCCGGCGACCGTCGCATCCACCTTGAACGGGGTTTCGTTCAAGGCAGCCCCGCTTGCCGGCGTGGCCTATCCGCTCAAGCCGCTGATGATGCAGGCCGTGGACAAGGACGGTGCAATCTGGTTGCTGCCACTGGCAACCGAGAAACTGGCGAGCGGCGTAGTCCAGCACACGGCGCTGTTCGCGACGGCGCGGTTGGCGGACTGGTCGACAGTCAAGAAGAGCGCGTTGGCCGCTGGTTCGGT
>NZ_JBFULE010001581.1:0-614 GCF_056400485.1 Roseateles sp. P5_B10 | reverse complement strand
GGGCCGCCGTGCGTGTCGCGTCGTTGCTGATGGGCACATAGATGAATTCCTGCAGATTGCCCTCGAACTTGTTCCACCAGTTGGGGTTGCGCTTGAAGACCGTCTTTACGCCTGGCTGTCGGCTGACCAGCATGAAGGGGCCGGTGCCGTTGGCGTTCTGGCTGGCATAGGACTCCTCCTGCTGCTTGAAGTTCAGCGGTTTCGTCACGCGGTGCTGCTCGCACCAGCGCTGGCTCATGATGAACAGGTTGGCTATCAGCTCCGGCACGATGGGATTGGGCTTGTCCAGCGCGAAGACGACGGTCAGCGGGTCCACCGCCTTCGGGATGCCGACGGCATTCGCATAGACGCGCTGCGGTGCATTCGGGTCGCGCAGGCGCTGCATCGAGAACACGACGTCGTCGGCGGTGAAGGGCGTGCCGTCGTGGAACTTGACGCCCGGGCGCAGCTTGAAGCGCCAGATCAGCGGCGTGACCTGGGTCCACTCGGTCGCCAGCGCCGGGCCGATGCTCATGTCCTTGCCGCGCCGSGTCAGGCCCTCGTAGACCTGGTTGTTCAGGCTGTTGGTCATGACCTCGTTCTGCGAATGCGGATCGGTGGTCTGCATGTCGCCC
>NZ_JBFULE010001580.1:0-615 GCF_056400485.1 Roseateles sp. P5_B10 | reverse complement strand
CTGAAGAAGTTCACGCGCTCGAAATCGCGCCATTGTGCCCCCAGGCCCTGCAACCAGCCCTCGACGCGCGCGATCTTGCCCTCGCGGAAGCTCGGGATGCCGCGAATGGCTCCGGTGTAGCGCTGCTCGGCGTCGCGTTCCAGCTCGACGGCGATCAGGTGCGCGATGCCAAAGGCCGCTGCAATCGGCGCTGTGACGAATTCATTGGTCGCCGTGACCAGGGCGATGAGGTCGCCCGCTGCACGGTGCTTCTCGACCAGCGCAACGGCCTCGGGCCGCAGCGCCGGGCGCATGACCTCGGTCATGAAGCGCTCCCGCATGGCCAGCGCCTCGGCAAGCGGGCGGGAGCGCCAGGCGGACGTTGCGAAGTCGATATACGCCGGCAGGTCCAACGTTCCCGCGTTGTACTGGGCAAAGAACTCGTCGTTCTTCGCACCCCAGACCACGCCGTCCACCCAGCCCACCTCCACCATGAAACCACCGAAGGCATGGTCGGAATCCATGGGGATCAGCGTCCCATCCAGGTCAAACAGCGTGAGATTCATAAATTAGGGTCAGAGTCGATTTTTTCTTCAACGGCCTCGTCGGCCAGCATGGCCTTCAGCAGCGGCAGTG
>NZ_JBFULE010001579.1:0-617 GCF_056400485.1 Roseateles sp. P5_B10 | reverse complement strand
GGCCGGGTGTGATGGCGGGCTGCGGCGGCGTCGCGACCTGCACCATCGACAGGCGGCAGCTGTCGGTCGCCGCGGAGAGCAGTGCCTTGCCCTCGCGCCGGGCCGTGCAGGAGCCACCGCCCATCGCAGCCGGCAACGTGAAGCCGATGCGGCCATCGCCCATCGTTGCGCCGGGCAGCGGCTGCCAATCGCCACCGGCGTTCACGCCGCCGCCAGGCATGGCGTAGGCCAGGCGCGGCTGGTTGTCGACGAGTTCGGTGCGCAGGCGCCAGAAGGAGGGGCGGCCGGCCACCTCGATCAGGCCGGCCCATTCGCCGCGGGTGGGTTCAGCATGCGCGCCGGTCAGCGGGGCGAGCAGGAGGGAGAGCAAGGCGGCGCCGAATCGGGCGCAAAAGCGGGAGCGGGTCATGAAAAAAGTTGTCGGATCAGTCGAACGAAGCCTGCATCTTGCTCAGCCGGGGCCGGCGGCGCTGCTGCGGTGCGACAGATTGCGGGATGGCGGCGATGAAAAGTTGCACCGGGGCCGGTCAGCTCGCTGGCCGTGCGGCCAGGAAGCTTTCCCGCAGCACCGCCTCGGCATCCTTGCGCCACGCCGCAAACACCGCAGACGCCTCGAT
>NZ_JBFULE010001578.1:0-617 GCF_056400485.1 Roseateles sp. P5_B10 | reverse complement strand
CCGAATGCAATCCGCCGCTGAAGCGGTGGATTGCAAAGGGCATGGCGCGATCGTCGGCTGACATATCCTGTGCGTAATCGGGAGCGACCAGCGTCACCCGCGCGCCGAGCTGCGTTGCGGCCAATGCGATCTCGTGGGCGTAGGTGCCTATCCCGCCGCGTGCGGGAGCATATTCGCTCGATAGCAACAGGATATTCACAAATAACCTCAGTGTGCCGCGGAGGGCGTCATCGTCATGTTGCGCGCATTCTGGATGTCCTGGTGATAGGTAAAGACGCGCGCCAGCTGTGTCGCTGGTGTGAAATTATCGATCGCGCTGGCAACCTGCGCCGGATTGATCTCGCCGGTGCCGATCGCATCGCGGGTATCGAGAAAACGTTGGGCCAAGCTCTCGATCATCTCGTCGCGGGATGAGCTGCGGGAAATCAGGTAGCCGCTCTCGCCATCATGGATCACCGATTCCAGCTGCGGCAGGTGCACGGCGACGACCGGGCGGCCGACCGCAAGCGTCTCGAGCACGCAGCGTGGCATGCCCTCGAATTCCGACGTCAGGATACCTGCATGGGCATTGGCCAGTGTTGCGGCCATGCCGACAGCGTCCTTGAAGCCGTGCCGGA
>NZ_JBFULE010001577.1:0-617 GCF_056400485.1 Roseateles sp. P5_B10 | reverse complement strand
AGCATTGGATGCTGGCCGGCGGGCACCAGGTCCGCCTGCGCCCCATTGCCGCCGCGGATGCCGCTGCCGAGCAGGCCTTCTTCAGCGCGCTGTCGCTGGACTCGCGCCACAAGCGCTTCCATGTCGGCCTGCGCGAGCTCAGCCCTGCCCTGCTGAAGCTGCTGACGGATGTCGATCAGCGCCAGCACGTCGCGTGGGTCGTCGAGGCCCAGCAGCCCGGCCATCCCGTCATCGCCGACGCCCGCTACGTGCATGACGAAGACCGGCCCGAGCGCGCCGAGTTCGCGCTGGCCGTCGCTGACGACTGGCAGGGCCGCGGCCTGGGCCGGCGCCTCATCGCCCACCTGACGGCCCATGCGCGCCGCCACGGCGTGCAGCGCCTGCATGGCGACATCCTGGCCGACAACCGTCGCATGCTGGCGCTGATGCGTGATCAGGGCGCCCGCTTGACGGCCCATCCAGACGGCGCACAACTGGTGCGCGCGGTGCTCTGCACGAATGATCCGGCGATTGATGCCTTAACTAAGGACACTCAATGACGAACAAATTCAGCAACTTATTGATTTTCATTTGATTTTCGTAATAGATTGAGGACAAAATTCAGGACACGATTCCTG
>NZ_JBFULE010001576.1:0-619 GCF_056400485.1 Roseateles sp. P5_B10 | reverse complement strand
AAGCAAAGCACATCAAGTCGAACACCATTGTCTATGCCAAGGACCTTGCCACTGTCGGTATCGGCGCCGGCCAGATGAGCCGCATTGATTCCGCGCGCATCGCAGCGCGCAAGGCGCAGGATGCGGCGATCGAGATGAAGCTCGCACAGCCAATGACCAAGGGATCGGTGGTCGCGTCAGACGCGTTCTTCCCGTTCGCGGACGGCTTGCTCGTTGCCATCGAGGCCGGAGCCACCGCGGTGATCCAGCCCGGCGGTTCGGTGCGCGACGATGAAGTGATCAAGGCGGCTGATGATGCCGGCATCGCCATGGTGTTCACCGGCGTCCGCCACTTCAAGCACTGAGGCCGAGGCTCAGGCTTCTCGCACCCGCGCGAGCAGGCCGAGACCTCCGACAAAGAACAGCACCAGCACCGCCATGCCAGCCTTCTGGCTGGCGGTGACCGCGGTGACAAGGCCGATCAGCAGCGGCCCCATGAAGGACGTCACCTTTCCGGTCAGTGCGAACAGGCCGAAGAACTGCGCGATGCGATCCTGCGGTGCCAACCGGATCAACAGCGTACGCGATGCCGCCTGTAGCGGGCCGCCAGCCATGCCGATCAGGCAACCAAGCAGGAGAT
>NZ_JBFULE010001575.1:0-619 GCF_056400485.1 Roseateles sp. P5_B10 | reverse complement strand
CACATAGCCCATATGCGCGACCGACGAGTAAGCGATCAGCTTCTTGATGACTTCCTGCATCAGCGCGACCAGCGACGTGTAGACGATCGCGATCACAGAGAGCGTCCAGACCATCGGCGTGAAATAGAGAGAGGCATCCGGGAACATCGGCAGCGAGAAGCGCAGGAAGCCGTAACCGCCCATCTTCAGCATGATCGCAGCCAGCACGACTGAACCTGCCGTCGGCGCTTCCACATGCGCGTCAGGCAGCCAGGTGTGCACTGGCCACATCGGCATCTTGACCGCGAAGGACGCGAAGAATGCCAGCCACGCCCATGTCTGCAGGCTGCGCGGCACGGCCGTGTGCATCAGCGTCGGGATGTCGGTTGTGCCCGCATTCCAGTACAGCGCCATGATGGCCAGCAGCATCAGTACCGAGCCGAGGAACGTGTAGAGGAAGAACTTGAACGAGGCGTAGACGCGGCGCGGGCCGCCCCAGATGCCGATGATCAGGAACATCGGGATCAGGCCGCCTTCGAAGAACAGATAGAACAGCACCAGATCCAGCGCCGTGAAGGTGCCGATCATCAGCGTTTCCAGGAACAGGAACGCGATCATGTATTCGCGGACGCGCTTGGTG
>NZ_JBFULE010001574.1:0-619 GCF_056400485.1 Roseateles sp. P5_B10 | reverse complement strand
GTCTTTATGTCTGGCGTSARGGCTCGCATCCGYTGATYGTRRTGGTSGGGCGGTCCACCGACRTGATTTTCGGCCAGTGGCGCAAGKAYGCGCTGCAGATCGGCRGYGCYATGGGCGCGCTCGGCCTGATCKCCTGCGCRCTGATGCTGATCCTGGCGCGCGAGATGGGCAAGCGCGGCGAGATGGAAGACARGATGGCGCGCCTCGCSATGACCGAYGGCCTSACYGGTCTTGCCAACCGACGTCATTTCGACGTGGTGATGGACAAGGAATGGCAGCGCGCCCAGCGCGCCCGYGCGCCGATCTCGCTGCTGATGATCGACGCCGACCACTTCAAGGCGTTCAACGACAATTTCGGCCATCAGGCCGGCGACCTCGTTCTGTGCGGGATCGCCTGGAGCATCGCGCGGCATGCGCAACGTGCCAGCGATTGCGCCGCGCGCTATGGCGGCGAGGAATTCGCGCTSATCCTGCCGGGCCTCTCTCTTCTCGATGCCATCGAACTTGGCGAACGGATCCGCATCGAAGTGGGCGATCTCGAGCGCGACGGCATGGGCACGACCACAGTCAGCATCGGCGCAGCCTGTCTGGTGCCGTCATCGCTGAACACGTCGAACGA
>NZ_JBFULE010001573.1:0-619 GCF_056400485.1 Roseateles sp. P5_B10 | reverse complement strand
ATGTCATGGTGTCTATCATCACATCGACGCGGCCGCCGAGAAAGTCCGCCAGCGCCGGTGTGCTTCCGCGATACGGCACGTGGACCAGTCCCGCGCCGGTGGCCGCATTGATCCATTCGCCCAGAAGGTGATGCCCCGTTCCGAACCCGACCGAATAAAAGCTGACGGAACCCGGCTTGGCTTTCGCCGCGGCAATCAGTTCGGCCAACGAGTTGTAAGTCGAGTTCGGCCGCACGCCGACGATCATGCCGTAAGTCGATACAGTGGAAATCCATTCGAGATCCTCAACCGGATCGAACGGCAGCCTGGCGCGCATCGCGGCGGCCACCGAATGCGCACTCGCCAGCAGCAGCAACGCGTAGCCGTCCGCCGGCTCGTTCAGCACCTGCGTGGTGGCGAGCATGCCGCCGGCACCGGGTTTGTTCTCGATGACTACCGGCTGGCCAAGCCGTTTGGACAGCCGATCGCCAACCAGCCGCGCCGCAGTATCGGAGCTTCCGCCGGGCGCGAAACCGACCACGATGCGAACCGTCCGGTTTGGATAATCGTCGGCGGCAAGCCCTTCCGTCACCAGGAGTACGCAAGCGAACAGGATCGCGAAGGTTGCTCGGACCCATGT
>NZ_JBFULE010001572.1:0-619 GCF_056400485.1 Roseateles sp. P5_B10 | reverse complement strand
CCGTGTGTGAAGGCCAGTTGCGCGCGCAGCTCATGGCCGGCGGAGCAGGGTGCGAGTTGCAGCAGCAGGCCGAGCTGGTCCACCAGCGTGCGGTCCACGCCGTCGCTTTCCCAGCAGGGGCGCATGGCCAGCGCCAGGCGCACACCCGCGGTGGCGTCGCCATCGTCGACGGCACCRGCGATGAGGGCGCGAGCCTGCTCGCGCCGTGGCGCCCACGCCGTGATCGGCGCTTGCAGGCCCAGCGCAAGTGCCCAGTCACACAACGCCGCGCGCAGCGTGCCGCGCGCACCGCGCTGCTCGGCCGCGTCCACGCCTGCGAGCACCCCGCGGCGCAGCAATTCCAGCATGCGGTAGCGCGGCTCGGCATCGCCGCCGGCCTGCAGCAAGGAATGGCTGACCAGCTCATTGAGCACTGCCGGCGTGCCGCCGAGGGCTTCCACATCGGCCCAGGCGAAGGCGCCGGGCAGGGCGGCCAAGCGCTGCAGCAGGGCGCGTGGCTCGGGGCCAAGCAAGGCCAGGCTCCAGTCCAGCAGGCCCGCCACCGAGGCGTGGCGGGGCGCTCGCGTCGGGCTGGCGAGCCAGGCAGGCAGTGGCGCGGCCTGCGTGCCGAGGCCGCGCC
>NZ_JBFULE010001571.1:0-620 GCF_056400485.1 Roseateles sp. P5_B10 | reverse complement strand
GGCTCGGACTCCGGCGCAATCCCCGGCGCGCAGGCAACCTCAGGCACCGCCCCGACATCATCGCGGCGGGCGAGATCAGCTGCGCGTGTGGTCGCGTGAACCGCCAATTAGCGCTCCTGCATGGTGAGCGGTGGGAATTTCAACGGCGTCAGCGTACCGGATGCGCCGAGCACGACGATCGGCTGATCGTCCTTGTATTCCGGCGCGGCACGCACCTGCTCGCGTGTGAGATCGAGCGTGATGCTGGCGGTCTTGTCGGCCACGTTCCAGAAATGTAGCGCACCCCAATCGACCACGATCTTGCGCGAGCCGACCCCGAGGAATCCGCCGAAGTCGATCACCGCGCCGCGCACCTGCCCCGCGCGATCGACGATCACGTCGGCAATGCGTCCCATATTCTCACTTGCGGGACTGTGCACGTCACGGCCGAGAATGCCTTTGGCATCGAAAGCATCGATCACCGTAACCGATGGCGGCTTGGCGACAGGCGCAGGTACGGCTGCGTCGGGTTTTGGCGCCGTCTGCGGGGCGGGCGGCGATGACTGTTTCTCGGGCGCGGATGCGACCGGCGGCGTTGTTGCCGGCTGCACGGCAGTCGCATCAGGTGCGGGCGACAGCAC
>NZ_JBFULE010001570.1:0-622 GCF_056400485.1 Roseateles sp. P5_B10 | reverse complement strand
TTTCGATACAGGTGATCAGTTTCAAGAGCCGCGGACGTCCAATGTGATTTCTGTAAAGCTGGCGTCGTCGCCGGCCTTTTCTTCTTTGCGCGGCGCCGTGACCAGGCGTTGGCCCGGCGCTTCGTTCTGCAGCCGCCAGAGCAGGTTGGTCGGCGAGTCAGCGAACGCCAGGCCTTCCTCTCGGGTGATGGTGCCTTCGGTGATGAGCTTGGCGAAATGCTCTTCGTAGGTCTGCGAACCCTCGGCGATGGACTTTTCCATCGCCTCCTTCACGCCGGCGAAATCGCCCTGCTCGATGAGCTCGGACGTCAGCTTGGTGTTGAAAAGGATCTCGACGACGGGCACGCGCCCGCCCGTCGTGGCGCGCACGAGGCGCTGCGACACGATGGCCTTGAGGCCTGCCGCCAGGTCGTTCAGCAACGCCGGGCGGGACTCGGGCGTATAGAAGGACAGGATGCGGTTCAACGCGTGGTAGGTGTTGTTGCCGTGCAGCGTGGCGAGCACCAGGTGGCCCGACAGTGCATAGCTGATGGCCGCCGTCATGGTGTCGCGGTCGCGGATTTCGCCGATCAGGATGCAGTCGGGTGCTTGGCGCAGCGCGTTCTTCAGCGCGATCTGCAGC
>NZ_JBFULE010001569.1:0-622 GCF_056400485.1 Roseateles sp. P5_B10 | reverse complement strand
CTACCACCAGGCCCTGGCCGTCGTCGTGGCCGAAAGCTTCGAGCAGGCGCGCGCCGCGGCGGCGTTGATCGACATCCGCTACGAGGCCGCCAAGGGCCGCTTCGACCTGGCCGCCGAGAAGCCTCATGCGCCGGTGGCCAAGAGCGATGGCTTCGGTGGCGAGGCCGAGACCAAGCATGGCGACTTCGAGGCCGGCTTCGCCAAGGCGCCGGTGCAGCTGGACGCCAGCTACACGACGCCCGACCAGGCACACGCCATGATGGAGCCGCATGCCACCATCGCCTGGTGGGAGGGCAAGAAGCTGTCGGTGTGGACGTCCAACCAGATGATCGACTGGGCCGTCGGCGACCTCGCCAAGACGCTGGGCATTCCCAAGCAGGACGTGCGCGTGCGTTCGCCCTTCGTCGGCGGCGGCTTTGGCGGCAAGCTCTTCCTGCGCGCCGACGTCGTGCTGGCGGCCCTGGGTGCCAAGGCCGCCAGCCGGCCCGTCAAGATTGCGCTGACGCGGCCGCTGATGTTCAACAACACCACGCACCGGCCCGCCACCCTCCAGCGCATCCGCATCGGCGCCAACAGAGACCGGCGCATCCAGGCCATCTCGCACGAGAGCTGCTCCGGAAAC
>NZ_JBFULE010001568.1:0-622 GCF_056400485.1 Roseateles sp. P5_B10 | reverse complement strand
ATCGTGATCGGTCTCATCGGCGCGGGCATTACCGCAGACATGACGCTGATGTTGTTGCGCGATCCCCTGATTGCCGGCGATGCCGCATCGGGCTTCTGGATGATGGTCGTCGGCGTCTGGCTTGCATCCTGGATCTGCGTCGTCGCGCTGGCCGGGCTGAAATCGGGCAACAGCTCATTTCGGAAGATCATCGATCTCGCCATTCCGCTGCTGTTCGGCGCAGTGGTGTTCTATCTATGGGAGGTTGTCGTGCGCGGCGCCGGTGTGCCGCCGGTGCTGCTGCCGTCGCCGAGCGCCGCTGCTGCGAAGTTCATGGCATCACTGCCGATGCTCGGGGCAGACTTCGTGCAGACTTTCATTCGCGGCGTGCTGATTGGCTATGCCATTGGCTGCGGCGCAGGATTGCTGGTCGCGATCCTCGCGCATCGCTTTGAATTTCTTGGCCGAGGGCTGTTGCCGCTCGGCAACTTCTTCTCGGCACTGCCGCTGGTCGGTGTCGCGCCCATCATGGTGATGTGGTTCGGCTTCGACTGGCCGTCGAAGGCCGCCGTCGTGGCGCTGGTAACATTCTTCCCGATGCTGGTGAATGCGCTGGCAGGTCTGCAGGCCGCCGGTGATATCG
>NZ_JBFULE010001567.1:0-623 GCF_056400485.1 Roseateles sp. P5_B10 | reverse complement strand
CACCATCGGCATGGCCGACAGGATCGAGCCCCAGTCACCGCTGTCCAGGCCTGCGACACCGATCAGGTCGTCAGCCGGCACCTTCGAGCAGGGGACGATGTCGGCGATCTGCTCGATCTCCTTCAGGCGCTGCAGGATCGTCTTCGGGTAGCCGGCGACGAACTCGTTGATCGAGGCGTAGACCCAGTCGGCGTAGTTCAGGAAGACCGTCACCTTGCCGTAGGCGTTGTCACCGACCAGCGCATTGATCAGCTTGCTGAAGGCGGCCAGCCAGTTCGCACCGGTGGTCGTGTTCAGGTCGAAGCCGTGCGTGTTGGTGTTGCGCTGCGGGTGGTTGCGCAGGCCGTAGATGGTCGATCCGCCGACCACGATGGTGGACAGGCCGTTGAGGGCCATGTCCTCCATCTTCTCGGCCACCTTGCGCTGGTGGTTGGCGATGGTCTCGACGTCCAGCTGAATGCCGCCCTTGCTGCTGACGGCCATCTGACGCCAGCCGAAGCGTGCGTAGCCGTCCAGGATCGGGACTGGCGTGCCTTCGTAGCTGATCACAGCTTGGTCGGCCTTGCCCTCGGAGCGGCCGTCCATCGAGACGTGCACCTCGCCAGAGTCACTGATCTTCGGGA
>NZ_JBFULE010001566.1:0-623 GCF_056400485.1 Roseateles sp. P5_B10 | reverse complement strand
GCAATAGGCCGCAGCGGCGTCGCGCACCATGCGCTCGTCATCGGTGAGCTGCTCGTTCAGCAGCAGCGGGTCGTCCCAGTGAAAGCTTGCCTTGGTGGCCATGGTGCGCGTCCTAATGAGCAACGCCCGGCAAAAGCGCCGGGCGCGAATGGCAGAAGTATTGCGCCGCGGCCCGATTCGTGTCCAATTCAAGAAACGACTTCGACGATTCGCAATGCCTATTGCCAAGACAACGGACACCGTTACCCGCTCCTTGGAGTTCCGCCACCTGCGCTACTTCATCGCCCTGGCCGAGGAGCTGCACTACGGCCGCGCCGCCCAGCGCCTGGCCATCTCGCAGCCGCCGCTGTCGGTCGCCATCCAGCAGCTGGAGGCCAGCGTCGGCGCCCGCCTGTTCGACCGCGACAGCAAGGGCGTGCGCCTCACGCCCGCGGGCGACGCCTTCCGCACCAGCGCGCAAGCCCTGCTGGACCGCGCCGAAGACGCCTGCGCCCTCGCCCGCGAGGTGCAGGCCGGCGAGGTGGGGCGGTTGCGCCTAGGCTTTGTCGGCTCCACGCTGTTCAACGGCCTGTCCGCCTGGTTGCAGGCCTTCCAGGCCAGCCATCCCAAGGTCGAGGTGATCG
>NZ_JBFULE010001565.1:0-623 GCF_056400485.1 Roseateles sp. P5_B10 | reverse complement strand
TCGTGCTGTTCTGCTGGCTCGATTTCGCCGACAAGGTGAAGCAGCCGTGGGATCGCGGAAATACGAAGGTCGCGGCATGGTTCGAGCGCGTTGGCGCACGGGAGTCAGCGAAGGCGTAACGGCTATAGCACCACCGGCGCATCCGGCAGTTCATTCACCGAGCCGGCATCGCGCGGAAAATGCGTCGCCAGATGCCGTGTCACCGCGTCGATGCCCTTGATCACGCCGCGCTCGAAATGCCCGGCGCGGAACTCGGCTTCCATCATTTGGCAGATAGCTTCCCAGCCGGCTTTGCCGACACGGGCATCGATGCCGCGGTCGACCACGATCTCCACATCGCGATCGGCCAACAGCAGATAGATCAGCACGCCATTGTTATGCGCGGTGTCCCAGACGCGCAGTTGCGCAAACACATCGATGGCGCGTTCGCGCGCCATCTGATTGCGGAACAGCGGCGCGCCGTCGAGCGCGCCTTCGACGACAAAGCGGATCTGGCCGGCATGGCTGGCTTCGGAGGCCTTGATGGCCTGTTCGATCGCCGCCAGTGCCTTTGGAGGGAACGCCTTGCGGACGCGCGAGCGATTGCCGAGCAGATGTTTGCCGATGCGTTTGAGGCTCATCAC
>NZ_JBFULE010001564.1:0-624 GCF_056400485.1 Roseateles sp. P5_B10 | reverse complement strand
GTTCTTCTCGGCGTCGAACTTCAGGACCTTGGCGGTCAGTTCCTGGCCAACCGTCACGACTTCGGACGGGTGACGGACACGGCGCCATGCCATGTCGGTGATGTGCAGCAGGCCATCGATGCCGCCGAGGTCGACGAACGCACCGTATTCGGTGATGTTCTTGACCACGCCGTTGACGATGGCGCCTTCGGACAGCGTCTCGAGCAGCTTGGCGCGCTCTTCACCCATGGAGGCTTCGACCACGGCACGACGCGACAGCACAACGTTGTTGCGCTTGCGGTCGAGCTTGATGACCTTGAATTCCATGGTCTTGCCCTCGAACGGGCTCATGTCCTTCACCGGGCGGGTGTCCAGCAGCGAGCCGGGCAGGAAGGCGCGGATGCCGTTGACCAGGACGGTCAGGCCGCCCTTGACCTTGCCGGAGACGGTGCCGGTCACGAAGTCGCCGGACTCCAGGGCCGTTTCCAGGCTCAGCCACGAGGCCAGGCGCTTGGCCTTGTCGCGCGACAGGATGGTGTCGCCGTAGCCGTTTTCGATGGCGTCGATGGCGACGGAGACGAAGTCGCCGACCTGGACTTCCAGTTCGCCCTGGTCGTTCTTGAACTCTTCGATGGGCACGTAGGC
>NZ_JBFULE010001563.1:0-625 GCF_056400485.1 Roseateles sp. P5_B10 | reverse complement strand
TCAAGGAGAAGGCCGGCAAGGACCGCGAAAACGCGTCTGTGGGTCTCTACGACTATCCGGTGCTGATGGCTGCGGACATCCTGCTGTATCGCGCGACGCATGTGCCGGTCGGCGAGGACCAGAAGCAGCACCTCGAACTGTGCCGCGACATCTCACAGAAGTTCAACAACGACTTCTCGGAGTCCATTGCTGCGCAGGGCCACGAGGGTCCCTACTTCCCGATGCCCGAGCCCGTCATCACCGGTCCGGCAACACGCGTGATGAGCCTGCGCGACGGCACCAAGAAGATGTCGAAGTCGGATGCGTCGGATAATTCGCGCATCAACCTCACGGACGATGCGGATACGATCGCGCAAAAGATCCGCAAGGCGAAGACCGATCCGGAACCGTTGCCATCGGAAGAGAAAGGCCTGGAGCCGCGTCCCGAGGCCGACAATCTCGTGGGCATCTATGCAGCGCTGTCCAACCGGTCGAAGGCTGACATTCTCGGCGAATTCGGCGGCGCGCAGTTTTCCGGCTTCAAATCGAGCCTCGTCGATCTCGCTGTCGAAAAACTGTCACCGATCGCCGGTGAAATGAAGCGGCTGACGACATCCGATCTGGCCTATGTCGATCAGGTTCTGGC
>NZ_JBFULE010001562.1:0-626 GCF_056400485.1 Roseateles sp. P5_B10 | reverse complement strand
GCCGAATGAAATGCGCGGGTGTAGCTCAGTTGGTAGAGCGCAACCTTGCCAAGGTTGAGGTCACGAGTTCGAGCCTCGTTACCCGCTCCAATTCACGGGAGATTCGATCAGTCGGATCTCCCGTTTTCTTTGGCACTTTGCGCGCAGCCTCTGACACGCAGGGGTTTGTTTGCCGCGTTTGTGCAAAGACGACCCGTGCAAGTGGCATGGCGCGGCCATAAAAAGGCGGAGGGACAATCACTGCATTGAAGCGCAACGCGCCAGCGACTGCATCACGTAAACTGCCCCTGTGCCTCGATGGTGAAATTGGTAGACACAGCGGACTTGAACAAAATTTGAGCACCCAGGCGGGAAACCTCTGGTGTGAATCCCGTCAAAGTCGGTGAACCCCCTGGGCCAGGCGCCCGAGGCAACGCCGAGCCAAGCCCTGCAAGGGGAAGGTGTAGAGAGTGGACGGCGGGGGCCTACAGCGCTAGCAGCGCCACGGCCAAGGCGCATTCCAGACCCCAAACGCAGCTTGGCTGCGGCAGCGAAAGCTGTAGTGGGTACGAAAATCCGCCGCTAACCCGTGAGGGCGCGTACCGGTTCGACCCCGGTTCGAGGCACCACCAGTCACGCATTGCCGT
>NZ_JBFULE010001561.1:0-626 GCF_056400485.1 Roseateles sp. P5_B10 | reverse complement strand
CGCTCCACCAGGCGGCGTGCGCTTCATCCACGTCATCTCGGGCGCGCCGGACAACAGCGTGGACAGCTGGGACGCCCACAACAACCTCGAGAAGAACCACGCGGTGATGTGCAAGCAGGTGGACCAACCGGTGGGCGCGCTGCTGGCGGACCTGAAGGCGCGGGGGCTGCTGGAGACGACGCTGGTGGTCTGGGCGTCGGAGTTCGGGCGCACGCCGTATGGGCAGTCAGGCAACGGGCGGGATCACAACCCCTGGGGCTACACGCAGTGGATTGCTGGTGGTGGTATCAAGCCGGGGACGTATGGCGGCACCGATGAGATCGGGCTGCGCGCGGAGACCGGGGTGATCGATACGTATGACCTGCAGGCGACGCTGCTGCATCAGCTGGGGCTGAACCACAAGAAGCTGGTGTTTGCGCATCAAGGGCGGGCGGAGAAGGCGACCACCGTGTTTGGGGATGTGATCAAGGAGATCTTGGCTTAGTCTGGTTTGGCGTGTATTGCTGCTCACCGGTGCATTGCCGGGAGTCCGTCCCGGCGGCCGGGTAACTTTCTTCTGCGGGGCCAGAAGAAAGTCACCAAAGAAGAGGCCCTGAACCGCACTCGTTCGCCACGCCACCATCAAC
>NZ_JBFULE010001560.1:0-629 GCF_056400485.1 Roseateles sp. P5_B10 | reverse complement strand
CCCATCTTCCTTATAGGGCTAGAAAATAACGCGATTCCGCAGCATGCCGCTCAACGTGCCTATAAGTATGGGAGGTTACAGCGCAGTTACGCAGCCGCAAAAGTGCGTTTCATTCGCAATGCAGGATCTTTGACTGCTTCGATAACGCTCAACGATCATCCTCATCCACATCTGAAAATCAAATAGATAGAGCTGATCGCGCCTGCATCCGGCGCGAAGTATCGTCACGCCCGCCAATCTTGGGCGGGCGCACTTGATCGGTCAGAAATTGTCGGCCGATTGGCTAAGGACGTGCAGGGCACTTCGCAATGCCATTTCGTTGTGGCTGCTATGGTTGCGCGTTGGTTGGCGCCAGCCCCTGCAGCCCGATCGGCCCGGCCGCCGACCACGAGAAAGTTGCAGGATTTTCCAGTAATTGAAGTTCGCGTGTTACCACCGCAAGACGATCCTTCGTTTTGCAACTCTACCGTAGTGAATTGCGTTCAGCTTTGACGTTAAGGCGAACTTCGTGACGAACAAGGGAATCGGTGGCTCATGCGCCGGGTGGCGGACTTATTTTGAAAGGAGAACCCCCGCCCCGGACCACCGTCCGCAATGCGAGCACCGTTGCTCGGCTCGTGGAATCGCCG
>NZ_JBFULE010001559.1:0-629 GCF_056400485.1 Roseateles sp. P5_B10 | reverse complement strand
CATCTGGAGCGCGCGCCTCATCTGTGGCATCCGCTGGCGCATCCAGGGCATGGAGAACCTGCCGTCGGCTTCGGACCGCCGCGCCGGCGTCGTGCTGCTGTCCAAGCACCAGAGCACGTGGGAGACCTTTGCCTACCCGGCCCTGCTCAGCCATCCGCTGGCCTATGTCTTCAAGCGCGAACTGCTCTACGTGCCCTTCTTCGGCTGGGCGATGGCGCGCATGGACATGATCCACATCGACCGTGGCCGCCGCACGGAGGCCTGGAACAAGGTGCTCAGCCAGGGCAAACGCCTCGGTGGCCAGGGCAACTGGGTCATCATGTTCCCCGAAGGCACGCGCATCCCGCGCGGCCAGGTCGGCGACTACAAGACCGGCGGCACCCGCCTGGCCATCGAGGCCGGCCTGCCCGTCGTGCCCATCGCCGCGACGGCGGCGCGCTGCTGGCCACGCAAGAGCTTCCTGCTGCGTCCGGGCGTGGTGGACATCTCCATCGGCCGGCAGATCCGAACCGAAGGCCGCTGGGCAGCCGAGCTGATGAACGAGGTCATGGACTGGAGCGAGTCCGAGATGCGCCGCCTCGGCGCCGAGGCCTATGCCAGCCCTCCGTCCGCCGGCGGCGGGGGCGGCG
>NZ_JBFULE010001558.1:0-631 GCF_056400485.1 Roseateles sp. P5_B10 | reverse complement strand
GGTATGTTGTGCCCGGCGTCACGGGTAGTCCGGCGCCCGTCAGAACGCCGCCATTATCTGACGCCAATGCGCCCGTCATTTCCTTCGACAGGACAGGATCTGACTTCAGGGCTATAATTTCGTCGCGTGATTTGCCCTGGATCAGGTCGGGGCGATGCTTCGAAAGAACATTCAACCAAGTGGAGTCGATGAACTGCCCCGCCCCGCCCGCTGACGATCGCGGATTGCGGGCGTTGGGATTGCCGCCGCTTTCCACGCCAATAATCTGATCGACGAGAGCCATGTTTAAATCACGCCTATTTCAATGGTTCATGTATGCGTGCCAGGCTGGCATCGTCGGCTTGCTGCTTTACGTCGACCATCGCGACGCCGCTGCCGCAGGCAAGATGTCTCAGCCGGGCGTTGCGTTCTTCTGCGGCGTGTTAATGGCAGCTGCCTTTACAGGCTTGGTGGTCTTCCTGCAGGACATGACCGCAAAAGCGAAGCGAGCAATCGACCGATTTCGAAACCCTACTTGCGCGCCTGAGCTAAACTATTCGGGGCCAGCGAGAGAGGCAGAGAACCCGGCACTCTTGAAGAGTTCAGCGCCCGCTTCTCGGCAAGTCCGCTCATAACCTCAATTAGCTTCTGC
>NZ_JBFULE010001557.1:0-631 GCF_056400485.1 Roseateles sp. P5_B10 | reverse complement strand
GCTTCTGGTTGTACTCATCGCTGCCCACCGAGTCGGTGTGGCCAACGGCGATGATGACTTCCAGGTTGATGCCCTTGGTCTTGCTGACCAGGTCGTCCAGCTTGGCGGTGGCTTCGGGCTTCAGCGTCGACTTGTCGAAGTCGAAGAAGGCATCAGCGGCGAAGGTAACCTTCTCGCTGACCGGAGCCGGCGGCGGGGGAACCGGCTTCGGAGGCTGGGGAGCCGGGGCCGGAGGCGGGGGAGCAACCGGTACCGGCGGCTCAACCTTGGGTGCCGGCTTGATTTCGCCGTCGCAGCCCTTGGCGGCCGTAGCGGGCGTCCAGAAATTGTCGCGCCAGCAATATTCGTTGGTGCCGTTCTTCCAGACGGTGCCGTCGGTTGCGCGCCAGTTGTCGATAGCTTGGGCCGATGCGCCAGACGCAGCAACGGCGACCGCGGCCACCGCAAACAGCGACGCCACACGATTCAGTTTCTTCATGATTCTCCTCTCAAGGAATGCCGCAGTTGCCCTGCGAGAGTCAGTACTCAACCTCTAACCTCAGGAGAGACTTTAGGGTTTCTCCTAGGGACCCGACGATTGTGCCATGGGGGCACCGAGACCAACGCATTGTGGCGGCCTACGTTCAAGGCC
>NZ_JBFULE010001556.1:0-632 GCF_056400485.1 Roseateles sp. P5_B10 | reverse complement strand
GATCATGGGCATGCATCCGGTGCTGCCCACGAGCTCCACGCTGCCGCTGTTCGATGTAGCGGCCAGCAGGCGCATTGTGGCGCGCGCGCTCGCCCACTCGCCCGACCTGATGGAACGCGCAGGACTGGCCGTTGCCAAGCTCGCCCTGGCGCTGCGCCGGGGCGCCGGCCCGGTATGGGTGGTCTGCGGCCCCGGCAACAACGGCGGCGACGGCCACGTCGCCGCGCGACGGTTGGCCGAGGTCGGTGTCCCAACCCACGTGAGCCACGACGCGCCGCAGTACCCTTCCCTCGTCATCGACGCGCTGCTTGGCCTGGGCCTGAATCGCGCGCCCTCACCCGAGCTGCTGGCACCCCTCGTCGCAATGGGCAATTGCGGCGCACCCGTCCTCGCCGTTGATCTGCCCAGCGGCCTGCTCGCCGACACCGGCCAGCTCGCAGGCGAACGCGCCGTGCGCGCCGATCACACACTGACACTGCTGACGCTCAAGCCCGGCCTCTTCACCGGCGAGGGACGCGCGCACGCAGGACGGATCTGGTTCGACGAGTTGGGCATTGCACCCGACGAGCCGCCCACGGCCGACCTGCTCGGCCCGGGCGCGGCCCTGCATCGCAGCCCGACCAGCCACAAGG
>NZ_JBFULE010001555.1:0-634 GCF_056400485.1 Roseateles sp. P5_B10 | reverse complement strand
GGTCACGAGGGGCTGATAGAGCAGCGCCCGACCCTCGCGCCGGCTGCTGAGCAGGCCACGCTTTTCCAGGCGCGTCAGCAGCGTCGCCACCGTCGTGTGCGCGAGATCGCGCTCGCCGCGCAGCGCTTCCGCCACATCGGCCGTACTGGCCTCGCCGCGCGCCCAAAGCACGCGCATCAGGCTGAGCTGCAGCTCGCTCAGCGACACGTCCCCACTGCCGGTGTCCTCATCCATCACGATCTTCTACAGTTGTCGTACTACAAATGTAGAAGACCGCCATGAAGGCAGCAAGTGTCTTTCGGCAGGGGGTCAGACAGGCGGGTTGCGCAGCCGCTGGCTGAACCACCACAGATGGCCGTCCGGGTCGAGGCAGCCATAGCTGCGGTCGGTCCAGTACTCCGCACCGTAGTCGTTGTCGGTCAGCTCGTAGGTCACGTTGGCGCCGGCCGCGCGGGCCTGGGCGCAATGCGCATCGACGTCGTCGACATAGAGGAACAGCGTCTGCGTGTTGACGCCGTCGACGGCCTTGGGGGAGCGCCCCGCCACGCCAAAGCGCGCCTCGCGCTCGGCGCTGCCCTCGGCCACCATGACGATGGCTTCGCCATAGCGGATCTCGCTGTGCATGACGCTGCGG
>NZ_JBFULE010001554.1:0-635 GCF_056400485.1 Roseateles sp. P5_B10 | reverse complement strand
GCCCGCGAGGCATGCTCGCGGCTTCCAGAAAACGGAGAAGCCGATGACCACCCGCCGCCACGCCCTGCTTGCCGCCGCCACGCTGCCCGCCGCTGCTTCGGCCGCGTCGGAACCGGGTTGGCCGTCAGTCGACGAAATCGCCAGGCGGGTCGAAGAGGCTCGCGCCGCCGAGACCGCCTTTGCCGCGGCCTTCGCAGCACGTGACGTGGCGGGGTTTCGGCGCATGCTGGCGCCCGACACCATCTGGATGGGCAAGGCGCCGCTGCATGGCCCCGATGCCGTCATGGCGGCCTGGAACGGCCTGCTCACGTCGCCCAAGCCGCCCTTCAGCTGGTCACCCGACCTGGTGCTGGTGCTGCCCAGCGGTGACCTGGCGCGCACGACGGGCCCGGTGCTGGACCCCGATGGCAAGGTGACGGCGCGCTTCCAGTCGGTGTGGCGCCGCAAGCCGGCGGGTGGCTGGGAGATCGTTTTTGACTTCGGGACGGAAGTCTGCCGCTGATCGTTCCCGACGAGCGACGCGAGAGCGCCGTTCAGGCGCGCGTCCCGCAGTTCACGCGAGACTACTTGAGTTGACCAGCGCCGTCGCGAGACTCTTGCAGCGTTGGCAGTCCGCAGGCCTTCCGGTCCTCGTC
>NZ_JBFULE010001553.1:0-636 GCF_056400485.1 Roseateles sp. P5_B10 | reverse complement strand
TCGCCGCGGGGGACCCGAAAAACGGCTATGCCGTGCAGCACCAGGAAGCCAATTCCTGGGCAGCCTTCGGCAATGTGAAGTACGCCGTCACGCCGGACTTCAAGCTCACCGCCGGCCTGCGCTACACCGACGACAAGAAGGACTTCGACGCCGTGCGCACCTGGACGCCGGGCAAGGCCAACAACGTCGACATCATCGGCCCGTTCTACACCCACCCCAAGTCGACGAACTGGAGCTGGGACTTCGGCGCCAACTACAACCTCGACAAGTCCACCAGCGTGTTCGCGCGCGTTGCCACCGGCTACCGCGCACCGTCCATCCAGGGCCGCGTGCTCTTTGGCGACTCGATCTCGGTGGCGAACTCCGAGAAGGTGCTGTCCGTCGAGGCCGGCTTCAAGGCCGACCTGCTCGACAACACCGCCCGCGTCAGCGGCACGGTGTTCAAGTACCGCGTCAAGGACATGCAGCTGACGGCCGGCTCGGGCTCGACCAATCAGAACCGCCTCGTCAACGCCGCCAAGGCCGAGGGCCAGGGCTTCGAGCTGGACGCCCAGGCCATCATCGCGCGCGACTGGCGCACGACGCTGGGCTTCTCGTACAACGACACGAAGATCAAGGACGCCAATCTCTTCGTGC
>NZ_JBFULE010001552.1:0-636 GCF_056400485.1 Roseateles sp. P5_B10 | reverse complement strand
GCCTTCGACAGATCGGGAAGCTCGCCATAGCCGGCATGCAGCTTCGTGACGTCCTTGAGCTTGAGCTCCTTGACGATGTCGGAGACCCAGCCTTCGCCGAAGGATTCCCAGGCGATGGTGGTGACGGGACGGGGCCCGAGCAGCGACCACAGCGCCATCTCGACGGCGCCCGTATCCGATGCCGGCACGATACCAATGCGGTAATCTGCGGGCACTTCAAGCACTTCGCGCGTCAGATCGATCGCGAGCTTGAGCTTATTCTTGCCGATCTTCGCACGGTGCGAACGGCCAAGCGCGGCGTCGGTGAGTTTTTCGGGGGTCCAGCCGGGGCGCTTGGCGCAGGGGCCGGAGGAGAAATGCGGCACATTGGGCCGCGAAGCGGGCTTCGCTGCAGTCATATTCTATCCTTCCAGATAGCTAGCCTCCCGTTGGGGGGAGGTGTCCCGCTGGCGTGGATATGGGAACCAATCCGGAGCGTCAAGCGACTTCCGGGCTATCACGCGTGATTGATGGCCGGATGACGTCGCCCGTCCCGGCGTACCACCACCGGTTTTGCTGATGCCTTGCAATGAACGGCGCGGCGTCCGCCGCACGGCATGGTGATCGCGCGTGGCCTAGAACCGCAACGTCATGCCC
>NZ_JBFULE010001551.1:0-636 GCF_056400485.1 Roseateles sp. P5_B10 | reverse complement strand
GCTCCATAGCCTGCACGATATAGGGCAGGATGCGTCATCGTTTCGACGACGCCGATGACCGTGGACGGCTCCGGGCCGAACACGTAGACAGTTTGTCCGAGTGCAGAGCGCCTCGGGAAGAGCCTGTCCGCCAGTGCTTTGTTGATAATGATTTGGCCAATGCGGGCCTGTCCACTCATGAATTTGTCGACATCCTGTACCTCATCGGAGGTGAAATTACGGCCTTCGACGAGGTTAAGACCAAGGGTCGGTAGCCACTGTTCGTCACCAAAATATTGTGAGGCGCCGATTTGCTCGCTCTTGTGGACCTTGTCGCCCTGAGCCGCTTGGACGCTGTGGTTGCTGCCCCCGCTACCATAGACAACTTGATTGGTCGCAGTGGCGGCCTTCACGCCCGGCAGCGCCCTCAAGCGCAACAAATCCTCCGCCGCGGCGCTCGCCCTGCTTATCGTCTGGCGGTGACGCGTCTCCAGCACAAAAAGCTCGGACTCGACCAACCCACTGTCCGTGAGGATGCGGTCGATACGGGTCCGCATCAAGTGCAGCGCATTTGTGACGATCGCACAGGTCATTGCTACTTCGAGCACGATCAGGGCGGCGATAATGCGATGGCGGCGCAGTGTAGATAGGATATAC
>NZ_JBFULE010001550.1:0-637 GCF_056400485.1 Roseateles sp. P5_B10 | reverse complement strand
ATCATACGCTGTGGAGCGGTCAGGCGGACGACATGATCGCCAGGTACAAGGCCGGTAACCGCGAACCGATCATCCTGATGGGCCATTCGGCCGGCGCCGATGCGACCATTTCGGTCGCCCGCAAGCTTGCGCAATACAATGTTCCGGTGGCGTTGATCGTGAACTTCGATCCGGTGGCACCCGATGCCGTCCCGAACAATGTGAAGCAGATCGTGAACTATTACGTACCCGCCGGCTGGGGACGCGCGGTGTCTGCGGATCCCCGCTTCAAAGGCAAGCTTGCCAACGTCAATGAGAACGCCACCACCAACCACTTCTCGATCGACAAGGACGACAGCCTGCAGCGCCAGGCGATCGCCCGGGTGCTCGCCGTCACCGGCGGCGGCATCCGCCGCAAGCCGGCGGCGCCGAAGCCTGCACAGGTCTCGGCCGCTCCGCAATAATAAGCAGCAAATATCGAAACGCATTCAGCCGAGGTGATCGTCACCTCGGCTGAGTTGTTTTGGCCACCTGAAATCCTCAGACGATCAGCACGTCATGATGCGATGGAGGCGTCACCGGCGCGAGCGCGGCATCGTGAGCGCCGAGAGCATCATCGGGGGCCGGCGCGCCCGCGACGGGATGGCTGGATGCCGTC
>NZ_JBFULE010001549.1:0-637 GCF_056400485.1 Roseateles sp. P5_B10 | reverse complement strand
GGCCAAAGTAGGGCCAGCCGTCCTTCCAGGTGATCGGAGACAGGCTGAGCAGGCGACCGACGGAGTTGAAGTCCATCATTGAAAAGCCCCACCACTCGCCCGCAGGCGTCTGGATGATGCCGCCCTGGTGCAACGCCAGGCTGTGGTTGGCGGCGGGGTCAGGCCCCCAGGTCTCGAACGGCGGCTGGCGCGTGCCCAGGCGCAAGCTTGAGGCCATGCCGAAGTCCTCATGCAAGCTGATCGATTGATGGACCTCGTAGGGGCCCAGCACATGATCCGCTCGCGCCGCCGGCATGCGAAAACCGCCCGCGTAGTTGGCGCTGATGATGTAGTACTTGCCGTCGATCTTGTAGAAGTGCGCGCCCTCGCCCATGCCGGCGTCCTTGGTGAACAAGACGCGCTCGGTGCCCGGCACGATGTCGGTCAGGTCGTCCGTCAGTTGGGCCAGGCGCATCGTCTGGTGATCCCAGACGACATAGGCCTTGCCGTCGTCGAACAGCACGGACAGGTCGTGGAAGCTGCGCTTCATCGGCGTGCGCGTCCACGGCCCCTTCGGATCGGTGGCCGTGAACATCTGGGTCACCTGGCCGTTGACGTTGGCAAAGATGTAGAACTTGCCTTCGTGATAGCGGAAGGA
>NZ_JBFULE010001548.1:0-638 GCF_056400485.1 Roseateles sp. P5_B10 | reverse complement strand
GCTCGAAGCTGAAGGAGGAGCCGACGCCGGGCTCGCTCTCGACGGTGATCTCGCCACTCATCAGACTGACGAGGCGCTGCACGATGGTCAGCCCCAGGCCCGTGCCACCGTAGCGGCGCGTGATGCTGCCATCGGCCTGGGTGAAGGGGTCGAAGATCTGGCCGATCTGGTCGCGCGTCATGCCGATGCCGGTGTCGGTGACGGCCACGCGCAGCCGCAGGCGGTCGGGGCCGTCACCGTCGCGCGCGTCGGCCAGGGCGATCTCGATGCGCACTTCGCCGCGCTCGGTGAACTTCAATGCGTTGCCAATCAGGTTGATCAGCACCTGGCGCAGCCGCAGCGCGTCGCCGACCAGCCACGGCGGCACGCCGGGCTGTACGCGGGCGTGCAGCTGGATGCCCTTGTCATGCGCCTGTAGCAGCAGAGGCTGCAGGGATTCGCCGAGGCAGTCGTGCAGGCTGAAGGGCTGCTCGTCGATGACGATGCGGCCGGCCTCGATCTTGGCCACGTCCAGCAGGTCGTTGATGATGGTCATCAGCCCCTTGGCCGACTGGTGGGCCATGCCGATGAAGCGGCGCTGGCGCTCGTTGAGTTCGGTCTGCAGCACCAGTTCGGTCAGGCCGAGCACGCCATTCATC